>NZ_KI912266.1:6106028-6374255 GCF_000235425.2 Pseudofrankia saprophytica | reverse complement strand
AGTGAGGGCCAGGGGCTGCCGGCTGGTCCCGGGGGCGGCTACGGCGCCGACCCGGCGGGCCCCCGCCAGGGGGCGCGGCCGAGCTACCCGCCGCCCCGGCGCCCGGTCCGGCCGATCGCCGACGACGAGGACGAGCTGGACGTCCCCGACTTCCTCAAGTAGCCGTGCCACTGCTGTTCACCGACCGGGCCGGCGGCGTCTCCACCGGCCCGTACAGCTCGCTGAACCTCGGCGGCAAGGTCGGCGACGACCCGGCCGCCGTGGGAGCCAACCGGCAGCGGCTCGTGGAGACCACCGGCGTGCCGGTCCGTTTCATGCGCCAGGTCCACGGCGCCAGCGTCATCACGTACCGGGACGCGTCGCGGTACGGCTGGTCACCCGACGGCCCGCCGGGTGACGCCCCGGTCGGGGACCTGCCGGGTGGTTCCGGTGAGGCGGCCGGCTGGCCGCGGCCGCCGGAGGCCGACGCCATGGTCACCGCCGCGCCGGGATGTGGGCTCGCCGTGCTGGTCGCGGACTGCGTCCCGGTCGTGTTCACCAGCCCAGGAGCCGTCGGCGTCGCACACGCCGGGCGGGTCGGGCTCGCCGCCGGCGTCGTGCCCGCGGCGGTGGCGGCGCTCGGGGAGCTCGGCGCCGAGCCGGGCGAGCTGCGCGCCGTCATCGGCCCGTCGGTGTGCGGGCGCTGCTACGAGGTGCCCGCGTCGATGCGCGACGAGGTCGCCGCACTGGTCCCCGGCACGGCCAGCGTCACCAGGGCCGGCACCCCGGCACTCGACCTGCGCGCGGGCGTCGCCGCCCAGCTGCGTGCCGTCGGGGTCACCGACGTCGAGGTCTCCGACCGCTGCACGATGGAGGACCCCACCCTGTTCTCGCACCGTCGGGACCAGGGGCGTACGGGCCGTTTCGCCGGGGTTGTCTGGCTTTGAGTCCCGGTGATCCGGGGGCGCCGGCCGGCGGCGCTCCTCCCGACCTCGCGGCGGGCGAGGCCGACGAGCTGGCGGCCCGGTGGGGGGTCGGCGCGGCGCGCCTCGCGCGGCTGCGGGCGAACCTGCGCGACGTCCGGGAGCGGATCGACGCGGCGGCGCGCGCCGCCGGCCGTGACCCGGCCGGGCTCACGCTCGTCGCCGTCAGCAAGACCTGGCCCGCCGACGACGTGCTGGCGCTGCGTGCGCTGGGCGTCGCCCATTTCGCCGAGAACCGCGAGCAGGAGGCCGCCCCGAAGGTCGCCCAGGTACTGTCCCGGCTGGGCGGAACGGCCTCGCCGGATGAGCCGGGTGCACCGGATGGGTTGCATGGACCGGTTTGGCACTTCGTCGGGCAGTTGCAGCGCAACAAGACGAACGCGGTCGTCCGGTGGGCGGACTGGGTGCAGTCGGTCGACCGGCCGGAGCTGGTGGCGGCCCTGGCGAGGGCGGCGACGAGCCAGGGCCGTATGATCGCCGTCTGCCTCCAGGTGTCCCTGGACACATCGGGAGATGGCGGCGTCAGCGGACGAGGTGGCGTGGCGCCGAGCGATGTCGCCCGGTTGACAGATCTTGTCGCCGCGGCGGCCGGGCTGCGGCTGGCGGGTGTGATGGCGGTGGCCCCCCGGGGAGAAGATCCACGGCCGGCGTTCGCCCGGTTACGGGAAGTGTCTGAACGGTTGACGCGCGATCACCCGGAGGCATGGGTCATGAGTGCCGGAATGTCGGGCGATCTGGAGGCCGCGGTGGCCGAAGGCGCGACACACCTACGGATCGGCACCGCTTTGTTCGGTGAGCGGCGCCCTGTCCCTTAGAGTCGCGCCATGGGGCTCGGTCGCAGGGCGATGGTCTACCTCGGTCTGGCCGAGGAGGACGACGAATATCTCGACGACTACGACGATGACGACGGTCAGGACGACCAGCAGGATGACCGGCGGGACGTGCGCGAGCCCGTTCCGTTCGACCGGACGGTGAGGCGTATCGACGCACGCGAGGAGCCGCCGACCATGGCCAGACGTTCCTCCTCCGTCGAACCGTTGCGCCCCTCTGGTGCCGTTCCGATGCGGAGGGTAGCCGCCGTCGAGGAAGCATCCCCCTACCGGATCACAACGCTCCAGCCGCGGAGCTACAATGACGCCCGTCAGATCGGTGAGGAGTTCAGGGACGGCACGCCCGTCATCATGAACCTCACCGAGATGGACGATGTCGAGGCCAAGCGGCTGATCGACTTCGCCGCTGGGCTGATCTTCGGTCTGCACGGGAGGATCGAGAGGGTGACCAACAAGGTCTTCCTCCTGACCCCCTCGAACGTCGAGGTCACCGAGAGCGACAAGCGTCGTATCGCCGAAGGTGGCTTCTACAACCAGTCCTGACGTCGCGGTGCCCGGCCGTCGACGTCCGCAAGGCAGGGAGAGGCAGCCATAAGCATCTTCGGCACCGTGCTCTACTGGGTGCTGACCGCGTACCTACTGCTCCTGATAGCGCGGATGGTTATCGACCTGCTGCAGTCGGTGAGCCGCTCGTTCCGGCCCACCGGCCCGTGGGTGGTGCTCTGCGAGGTCGTGTATACGGCCACGGACCCGCCGTTACGATTGCTTCGGCGCTTCATCCCGCCGCTGCGCGTGGGGGCTGTGGCCTTCGACCTCGGTTTCCTGCTGTTGTTCATCGTGATCGTGGTGTTGCAGAACTATGCGACGAGGTTGTGACGGGGTCGTGTGCACGCCGCTGACACGAGCGCGGGAGACTGCCCGTAGACCGCCCTCTCTTCGGGGAGCGGCGATGCCGCAAGAGGAGGCGACGTGGCGCTGACACCACAGGATGTGCAGAACAAGGTCTTCAGCCCGACCAGGTTCCGGACCGGTTACAACGAGGACGAAGTCGACACCTTCCTCGACGAGGTCGAGGCCGAGCTGACTCGTCTGCTCGACGAGAACGCCGACACCCGCCGCCAGCTCGACGAGGCGCGTCGCACCGGTGGCGGCGGCCCCGGGGTGCCCCCCCAGCTTCTCGAGGAGAACCAGCAGCTGCGCCGGCAGCTCGACGACGCGCGCCGGGCCGCCGCCCAGGCCCAGGCGGCGGCCCAGCAGGCCCAGGCCCAGGCACAGGCGGCGGCCGCCCGAGGCCCGTCCACCTCGCCGGTGCCGATCCCCGGCGGGGCCACCCAGGTCATGCCGGCCGTCGGCCAGCGTGGCGGCGGCGTGCCCGCGCCCGCCAATGCCGGCGCCCAGCTCGACGCCGAGATCGAGCAGCGGGTGGCTCGCACGCTGGTGCTCGCCCAGCGGACCGCGGACGAGGCGTTGCGTGAGGCGCGCGCCGAGTCGGAGCGGGCTCGCCGCGAGGCGCGTTCGGACGCCGACCGCATCCTCGCCGAGGCGCGGGCGCACGTGGCCGAGCAGCTCGGTGGCCTGGAGGAGGACAAGCGCCGCCTCGAGGGCCAGGTCGAGCAGCTGCGCGCGTTCGAGCGTGAGTACCGCACGCGCCTGCGCGCCTACCTGGAGATGCAGCTGCGCGACCTCGACGGCATGCCGACCCAGCCGGCCGTAGGCCCTGGTGGCCCAGCCCGTCCAGGCCTGAACCCGGGCACCCAGGGCGGCGGTCAGCAGCAGCCCCAGCAGCCTCAGCCCGCGGCCGTAGGGGTTCCGGCAGGTGCCTACCAGCCGGGGCCGCCCGCCATGGGTGGCCAGAACGGCGTCAACCACGGGGAGCGCGACCCGCGCGCTGGCGGCATCCAGGAGTTCTGACCCGCCCGAGGGTCCGCCGTCGCCAGGCCGGTGGACGGTCGCGTCCGCCTACTGGTGGTGGACCGCCGCGCCGCCGGCCCGCGCGGAGCTCCGTCGCCGCCCGCGCGCTTTCCGGCGCGCGAGCTTTCGGCGCGCGGGCCGGGGAAGTCCCGCGCGCACTGCCGTGGTCGTCCGTGTCGTGCCCGCCAGGGCGTCACCCGCGGCGACAATGGTGAACGACGGAGGTGGTCGAGGTGATCATTCTTAGCGGTGTGCTGCTGGTCCTCGCCGCGGTGCTGTTGGTCGCCGGCGCCGTGGGCCCGACCGCGTGCGTGTATGCATCTTTGGCCTTGACGCTTCTCGCCGCTGGCCTGCTCCCACTGGGCGCCGCCCGCCGTGCCCGCCGCGCCGCCCGAGGCGCCGTCAGCTCCTGACCTCACCCCGAGCCACAACCCGCCCGGCGCGCCCCCGGCGAACGAGTTCCCGGCATGGCCGTGACGGCGGCTCGTCACGTCGGTCAGGGGCGGGGCTTACGGTCGGTCAGGGCTCACGGGGACGAAACGGGCGGTGTTTTCCAGGGTGGCCGGTGGGGCGGCGTCGATGACGCGGACCGACGGGTCCTGGCGCAGCGCGAGCAGCCGGGCGGCCGACGCCCGCACGACGGCGGCGAACAGGCAGGAGCAGCTCCGGCCACCCCGCAGCGCCTCCGCCTCCGCCCGAGCGCTCTCCCGCGCCCCCGGGTCGGTGGCCGTCGTCGCTCGCCTGGACGACTCGGCGGCCTGCGCGGCGAACGCCGTCAGCACGTCGTCCACCGGGGTGCGCACCGCCGCCTGGTGTACCGCGCCCGACCCGGGGATCGCGAAGAAGACCTGCGTCACCCGGTAGGTGGCCAGCAGCGCCTGCAGGCCGTCCGGGTTCCGGTAGCCGGTCAGGCTCACCACTGCCAGCAGGTCCGCCGCCGGCGCGGCCCTGGCGAGCGACGCGAGGGACTGGTCCGCGCCGCCGATGTAGTCCGCCGTCGACTCGCCTGCCGGCGGCCCGATCGTCACGCTGGGCACGACGGCGGTGCTCGCCTGACCGCCAGGCGTGTTTCCCGCCGGTGGGCTCGCCGGCTCGGCCCCGCCCGTGCTGCGGGGCTGGCCGTCGATCCCGGGCAGCAGGGCGGCGGCGGCGCTCAACACGATCATCGCGACGAGGCCGAGGACGGCGATCCGGGCACCGCGCTCGAGTAACGCCCGGCCGACCGACGGCCCGTCCGCCGTGTCCGCCCCCTCGGCGTCCGCCGCGTCGGCGGGAAACGAGCCGGACCCGTGGTCCGCCCGCCGGGGGCGGGGCGGACCGGGCAGCAGCCGGGTGCGCAGCGCGAGACGCAGCAGCCCGGCCGTGACCGTCCTGCTCGTCGCCGCGGCGGCGCCGACCGCGGCCTCCAGCACCTGGCCGGTCCTGGGCACCAGCGCGTCGTCCAGTCGGTCGAGCATCGGGCCGGCCCGATCCGCCGCCTTCGCGATCTCGGCGCCGCTGGCGGTCGCGACCTCCACCACCGCCGCGGTGGCCCGGTGCGTGACCGCGTCGGCCGCGCTCCGCGCCGAACGGGCCCCGGAAGACCAGATGGTGCGCGGAAATGCTCCTCGTTCGTGCCCCACCTGGCGGTCCTTGCCCCCGGAGCCGCTGGCGCGCACCGGCGGCGGGCGCAGGCTCACGACATCGCCCGGAGCCGCTCCAGCGCCTCGGCGAGATCCGGCGGGTCGGGACTGGTGAACGTGACCGGCCGCCCGTCCGCCGGGTGCTCGAACGAGAGCTCGAAGGCGTGCAGCCACTGCCGGCGCAGGCCGAGCTTCTCGGCGAGCGTCGGGTCGGCGCCGTAGGCCAGGTCGCCGACGCACGGGTGGCGCAACGCGGAGAGATGCACCCGGATCTGGTGGGTTCGCCCGGTCTCGAGCCGAATGATCAGCAGCGACGCCGCCCGAAACGCCTCGTCGGTGTCGTAGTGGGTGACGCTTGGCTTGCCGTCCGCGACGACGGCGAACAGCCCGGGCTTGCGGGGGTGCCGGTCGATCGGGGCGTCGATCGTGCCGCGCAGCGGGTCGGGGTGGCCCTGGACCACCGCGCGGTAGCGCTTGTCGACGGTCCGCTCGCGGAACGCCCGCTTGAGCGCCGTGTAGGCCAGCTCGCTCTTCGCGACGACCATGACCCCGGTCGTGCCGACGTCGAGGCGGTGCACGACCCCTTGGCGCTCGGAGGCACCGGAGGTGGAGACCCGGTAGCCGGCGGCGGCCAGCGCCCCGATCACGGTCGGGCCGGTGTATCCGGGCGCCGGGTGGGCGGCGACGCCGACCGGCTTGTCGATCACGATGATGTCGTCGTCGTCATGCAGGACCGTCAGGCCCTCGACCGGCGTCGGCGCGGCCTCGACGGCCGGGCCCGGCGGGGGCGGCAGCTCGACCTCCAACCAGGCGCCGCCGCGGACCCGGTCCGACCGGCCGGGCATCTGGCCGTCGACGCTGACCTGCCCGTCGGCGACCAGCGCCGCGGCCACCGTCCGCGACAGGCCGAACATCCGCGCGAGCGCCGCGTCCAGGCGCAGGCCGTCGAGCCCGTCCGGAACCGGCAGGGACCGCCGCTCGCCGGCCCGCACCGCCGTCATTCCCGGCCCGCCGGCTCGGACGGTCTGTCCGTCTCGGGCTCGCCCGCCGTGCCACCGTCCGCGTCCGCCGCCGGGCCCTGCCGGGCCAGGCGCGAGCCGTCGAGGCCGATGCCGAGCGCGGAGATCACCACGGCGAGGACGGCTCCGACGACGATCGACGAGTCGGCGACGTTGAAGATCGGCCAGTGGTGCAGGTGGATCCAGTCGACGACGTGGCCGCGTAGTGGGCCGGGGGCGCGTACCAGCCGGTCGACGAGGTTGCCGACCGCGCCGCCGACGATGGCGCCGAGGACGACGGCCCAGCCGAGGGAGCCGAGCTTGCGCGCGGTGAGCGCGACCACGACGACCACGGCCACCGCGATGATGCTGAACAGGGCCGTCGCGCCGCCGGCGATGCTGAACGCGGCGCCGGAGTTGCGGGTCAGCTGCAGGTCGAGCACGCCGGGGATCAGCGTGACGGGGTTGCCCGGCTTCATCCTCGCCACCACGATGATCTTCGTGATGGCGTCGAGCAGGACCACGCCGAGGCTGGTGGCGAGCAGCACGGCGATCGGGCGCCGTCCCGCCGACCGGCGGGACGGGGTGGTGTGCGGGGCGGACCCTCCGCCCCCATCCTCCCCGTCATCGCCGGCCCGGGTGACCCCGCCGGGCGCACCGTCGGCCCGCGGCTGCGCGGACTGACCGGCGTGCGCGCCGGTGGCCTTCCCGGCCGCCAGATCGGGGCCCCTGCCCCAGTCCAGGTATGCGCGCGCGATGGAGGTCTCCTCATCGCCCCGCGCGCCAGGCCCGGGTACATCGCCCTCGCTGGTCGGCGCCTCTCCCACGTCGTCAACTGTACGGCTGTCCCGGTGCCGGACGCTCCGCGCCCGCACCCGGGCGCAGCCTGTCGGGCGCTGAGCGCCCTCCCTACGTGGTTCCGGGTGCTGGCATATAGCGGTGGTGGGGCTGGACCGGGGCTGATGACGTGGCTGGGTTGGCGCAGCGCCGATGCGCCGTCACCAGGTGTGGCTGGGTTGCGTGCCTGGCTTGCCAGAACGACATCACAAACCCCGCCGCGCGGTTTGACGGCGGAGGCGGTCAGGCGGTCAGGCGGCCGACGGGGTGGGGTCGGGGGTGCCGAGGCGCTCGAGGACGACGCGGTAGGCCTCCAGCTGGCCGGTGACGAAACCGGCGGTCGAGCCCCACAGGAAGGCGCGGAACTTCAGGTACACCTCCTGTCCCCAGCGCTCGACGATCTGCTCACGGGCGGCGTCGAGCCGCAGCGCCCAGGCCTGGCAGGTCAGCATGTAGTTGTGGGTGTCCTCGATCACGGTCCGCACCCGGAACTGCCCTGACCTCGCCACGCAGGCCAGATAGTCGTGCAGCACCATCGGGGTCGACCGGCCCGGGTAGATGTGCCGGCTCATGAAGCTGGACAGGTGGTGCTTGCGGCGCATCGCCACCGCGTCCAGATAGACCCGCCCGCCGGGGCGGACCAGCGCGGCGTACCTGCGCAGCGTCGTCTCGTAGTCGGGCAGGTGCTCGGTGACGCCCATGTTCACCAGCGCGTCGTACGTCTCGCCCGCGCCCTCGTAGGCGAACAGGTGCTGGCGCACGACGGTGGCCTCCTCGTAACCGCGCTCCTTGGCGAGGTCGTTCATGAACATCTCGGACGCCCTCGACAGGGTGAGGGAGGTCACCCGCGCGCCCTGCTCGGAGCCGTACTGCAGGAACGCCCCCCAGCCGCCGCCGACCTCGAGCACCCGCGCCCCCGGCCTGAGCGCCAGCGCGTCGTAGGCGTAGCGCATCTTGTTCGCCATCGCGGCTTCCAGCGGCTCGGCGTCCGCGGTGAAGACCCCATGCGTGTAGCAGCGGAACTCGCTGTCGAGGAACGTGCGGAAGAAGTCGGCGTCCTCGTCGTAGTGCGCGGCGATCGCCTCGTCGTCCTTCTTGCGCCGGCCGCGCGCGCCGAGCGCCAGCGGCGCGAACCGCCTGATCCAGACGATCGGGTGGAAATCGGAGAAAACCCTGCGCGCGGCAAAGGCCGCCACCACGTCGCCGTCGATGTCGAACGCGCCGGCGATGAACGCGTCACCCACCTGGAACAGGTCCATCGACGACAGCGCCCGGTCTCCGGCGCTGCCCCGGCTTTCGAGCCAGAACCGTGGCTCGCCGTCACCGACCTGGAACGATGAGCCGTCCGACATTCGGACTCCGAACGGCGTCCGCACCGACTTCCGCTGGCTCGCCTGCCGCAGCTTCTTGGCGAACCGCTCCCACGTCGACGTGCTCATCCTCACCGGTCCTCAGCGTCCGTCCGGGCTGCCCCGGAAAGTGCCGACTTTTTGCATGACAAAGAATATGACCGCGCGGGTACGGCCCGGGGAACGTCGACGTGACCGTCGCCGAAACCCCGGGAGGCGGCTCAGCGCCATCCGCGCGACGTGATCTTGCGGGAAACCCCGGTGCCAGCCCGGCGGCGGTTCGGCTAGGCTGGGCGCAGCAAGCCAGCGGCAAGGCGTCGATGGGGACGAGTAGCGGCAGGCGCGGCCTAGATCCAACAGGTACCTGGATCCAACAGGTACTGAGCGAGCCGGGGACGGTGGAAGCCCGGTGGCCAGCGCGTCGTGAACATCACCCCGGAGCCGTCGGGAGAACGCGTTCCTGGGACGTTGAAGCGATCCGGGGCGTCAGTAGATCCGGCAGCCGTGGCGCGAACGAGTGGCCGTCGCGGGTCCGAGACCTGGCGGCGCGCAAGGAGGGTGGTACCGCGGTGCCCCGCCCACCCCGAGGCCGTTAGCGGCCCTGGGAATGGAGTGGCGTCGTCCCTCCGCCGGAACTGCCACGTCCGACGGAGACCGGGACCCCACAGCGATGAGCACCCCCACACCCACCAGCACCCCAGCCACCACGTCCGCCAACACCGCGGCCGCCACGTCTCACGCGCCTGCCGCCGCCCGCCCGGCGGTGTTCGCGCCGTTGCCGGCGAAGGTCGACCTGCCGGAGTTCGAGCAGGAGACGCTCGACCGCTGGCGTGACAGCAAGGTCTTCGAACGTTCGCTGCGGGCGAGTGCCGACGCGCCGCTGTGGATGTTCTACGAGGGCCCACCGACCGCCAACGGCAAGCCGGGCGCCCATCACGTCGAGGCGCGGGTGTTCAAGGACATCTTCCCGCGCTACCGGACGATGAAGGGCTATCACGTTCCCCGCAAGGCCGGCTGGGACTGCCACGGTCTTCCCGTCGAACTCGCGGTGGAGAAGGAGCTCGGCTTCACCAGCAAGAGCGACATCGAGAAGTTCGGGATCGCCGAGTTCAACGCCCGCTGCCGCGAGTCGGTGCTGCGCCACGTCGCCGACTTCTCGGCGATGACCGAGCGGATGGGCTACTGGGTCGACCTCGACGGCGCCTACCGCACGATGGACACCTCCTACATCGAGTCGGTGTGGTGGTCGTTGGGGCAGATCTTCGACAAGGGCCTGCTGGTCGAGGACTTCCGCGTCACGCCGTACTGCCCCCGCGACGAGACGCCGCTGTCCGACCACGAGGTCTCCCAGGGCTACAAGGATGTCGCCGACCCGTCGGTCTACGTCCGCTTCCCGGTCGTGGCTGGCACCGGGCCTGAGGGCATCTTCACCCCGGAACGGGACGCCAAGCTGCTCGTCTGGACGACCACGCCCTGGACGCTCGTCTCCAACACCGCCGTCGCCGCCCACCCCGACGTCACCTACGTCCTGGCCCGCACCGCCGCCGGCGAGCACCTCGTCGTCGCCGAGCCACTGCTGGCGGCCGCGCTGGGAGACGCCGCCGAGGACGCCGAGGTCGTCGACCGGCTGACCGGCGCCCAGCTCGCCGGCACCCGCTACCGCCGCCCGTTCGAGCTGCTCGACGCCGCCCGCTTCGAGCCGGGCGCCGACGGCGTCGTCGGCCGGCACGCCGCCGGCGCCACCCCCGCCGCCCCGCACTCGGTCCTGCTCGCCGACTACGTCACCACCACCGACGGCACCGGCCTGGTCCACCAGTCGCCGGCGTTCGGCGCCGAGGACCTCGCGGTCTGCCGGGCGAACGGCCTGCCGGTCGTCAACCCGATCGGCTCGAACGGCCGGTTCCTGCCCGAGGTCCCGCTCGTCGGCGGGATGTTCTTCAAGGACGCCGACGCGCCGCTGTCCGCCGACCTGGCGGCCCGCGGGCTGCTCTGGCGGGGCACCAGCTACGTGCACAGCTACCCGCACTGCTGGCGCTGCCACACACCGCTGATCTACTACCCGCTCCCGAGCTGGTACATCCGGACGACGGCGGTCCGCGACCGGCTCGTCGAGGAGAACGAGAAGACCGACTGGCACCCGGACCGGATCAAGCACGGCCGCTACGGCGAGTGGCTGCGGGGCAACGTCGACTGGGCGCTGTCGCGCAACCGCTACTGGGGCACCCCGCTGCCCATCTGGCGCTGCGAGAACGACCCCGCTCACCTGACCTGTGTCAGCTCGCTCGCCGAGCTCTCGACGCTCACCGGCCGCGACCTGTCCGGCCTCGACCCGCACCGCCCGTTCGTCGACGAGGTGACGCTGCCCTGCCAGCGGGCCGGCTGCGGCGGCACCGCGCGCCGCGTGCCCGAGGTGATCGACGTCTGGTACGACAGCGGCGCGATGCCGTTCGCCCAGTGGGGTGCCCCGCACCGCAACCAGGCCGAGTTCGAGAAGCACTACCCGGCGCGGTACATCTGCGAGGCCATCGACCAGACCCGCGGCTGGTTCTACACCCTGATGGCCATCGGGACGCTGGTCTTCGACCAGTCGAGCTACGAGACCGTGCTGTGCCTCGGCCTGCTGCTCGACGCCGAGGGCCGCAAGATGTCGAAGCACCTGGGCAACGTCCTCGACCCGTTCGCGCTGTTCGAGCAGCACGGCGCGGACGCGGTCCGCTGGCTCATGCTCGCCGGCGGCTCGCCGTGGTCGGACCGCCGCGTCGGCCACGAGGCGATCGAGGACATCGTCCGCAAGGTCCTGCTGACCTACTGGAACACCGCCTCGTTCTTCGCCCTCTACGCCTCCGCCGCGCACTGGGACCCCGCGGCGGCGCCCGGCCGGGCGCCCGCCGAGCGGCCGGTGCTCGACCGCTGGGCGCTCTCGGAGCTGGCGGCGACGGTCCGCGAGGTGGACGAGGCGCTGGAGGGCTTCGACTCGCTGCGCGCCGGCCGGCGGCTGACCCGGTTCATCGACGACCTGTCGAACTGGTACGTCCGCCGCTCGCGGCGCCGCTTCTGGGACGGCGACCCGGACGCGCTGGACACGCTGTACCGCTGCCTGGACGGCGTGACGAGGGCGATGGCGCCGTTCGCCCCGTTCCTCACCGACTGGCTGTGGGCGCGGCTGTTCGCGGCGGCGCCGGGCGCGCCGGACTCGGTGCATCTGGCGACCTGGCCGCAGCTGCCCGCCGAATGGGTGGACGAGACGCTGTCCGAGCAGATGGACCTGGTCCGCCGGATCGTCGAGCTCGGCCGCGCGGCCCGCGCGTCGAGCGCGGTCCGCACCCGCCAGCCGTTGCCGCGCGCCGTCGTCGGCGGCGCCGCGTTCGAGGCGCTGCCCGCCGAGCTGCGCGCGCAGATCGCCGACGAGCTCAACGTCGCGGGCGTCGAGGGCGCGACCGCCGACGTCGTCGACGTCACCGTCAAGCCGAACTTCCGGGCGCTGGGCCGCCGGTTCGGCAAGCGCACGCCCGTCGTCGCCGCGGCAGTGGCCGCCGCGGGCCTCCCGGCCGACGGGGTGCTCCAGGTCGAGGTCGACGGCGAGCGGGTCGAGCTCTCCGGCGACGAGCTGATCGTCACCGAGACGCCGAGGCAGGGCTGGGCGGTCACCTCCGAGTCCGGCCTGTCGGTCGCGCTCGACCTGGAGATCACCCCCGAGCTCGCCCGCGCGGGCCTCGCCCGCGACGTCGTCCGCGTCCTGCAGGACGCCCGCAAGAGCTCCGGCCTGCAGATCACCGACCGCATCGACGTCTGGTGGACCGCCTCAAGAGCGTCGACCGCCCTGGCGCTGCGCGAGCACGCCGCCGCGGTCGCCGACGAGGTCCTGGCCGTCCGCTTCGTCGAGGGCGCCCTTCCGGCCGGCATCCACCACACCGCCGACGAGCTGGGCGTCACCTTCGCCCTCGGCGTCGCGGAACCAGCGGCCAGCTAGCGGCTGGGCAGGACGCGGGCCGTGCCGCCGACCCGGGTGGTGATGCCGCGCGGGGTGCGGGTGGCGGCGGCGTGGACGGTGGATGGGTGTCCGAGGGCGTCGCCCTGATCGACGGCGACGGTCGAGTCGTGGCCGCTAAGGAGGAGATGGGCGGCCAGGCAGCCGCTGCTGTTGGCGTTGGCGACGTCCTCCGGTACGCCGATGGCCGGGGCGAACATGCGTGCCGCGGCGGTCGGCTCGGTGAGGGACGGCGGGACGTACACGAAGCAGCCGAGCTGCCCATGGCGACGGCTCTCGGCGGCCAGCCGGTCCTGATCCGGCCGGATGCCGGCCAGGACGGCGCGGTCGGTGACGGGGATCATCAGGCGCTCCCGGCCGGGCGAGGCGATGGACACGTCGTCCTCGGGGTGCAGCGCGTCCGGTTCCAGGCCGAGAGCGGCCAGGAACGCGTCGCGTTCGAAGGCGGTGGCGGCGCGGTGGTCCACCAGACCCTGGTCGAACCAGGCCTCCACCACGGCGCCGCCGGATCCGGCGGCGAGCACGCCGGTGGCCTCGACGTCCCGTCCAGCCACGCGCAGCAGGCCCTGGAAGTCCTTGCCCACGGCCGCTGCCGCGGCCGTCGCTGCCTGCGCTCCCTCCGGGAGCCCCGCCTCCTGGACGGTGAGGAGGGCGATCGCCGCCACCGTTCCGTGGCCGCATCCGGGTAGCTCGCCCGTTGCCGTGAAGAACCGGACACCCCGCTCGCCCCGCGCACCGGTGCGCGGGGCGACGACCGCGACGTGTGAGGTGCCCATCCGCGCGGGAATCCGCGCGAGCTCCGCGTCACCGAGCCCGCGGCCGTCCACGACGACCGCGGTGGGGCTGCCGCCGCTTCCGCCGCTTCCGCCGCTTCCGCCCCGAAGGCACGCGCTGATCGTGATGACCTCGGTTGAGAGCTCGTTCATACCGCTACGTCACCACATCGCGGTGGCCCGTCGTGGCTGGCTCCCGGTAGCCGCGCCCACGCGACACCGTTGACGGCCGAACGGACCGGTCAAACGGGATTGGTCAACCGGGACTGGTCAAACGGGACGGTCCGGAACTGTTGGGCCGCGCGTTCGCGGGGCGGTAACCGGTACTTCCCGGGGATGGCGGGTCGGGAGATGATGAGATGCCCGTACCCGCCAAAGTGGCGTGCGGGGATCGCCGCCGGGTGCTCGGGGCGATCAGTGACGATCCCGACGGATGGTCACAGAGTGCCACGCTCGGCCGTACTGTTTGGGAAACTGGCGCCGCGCAGCCCGGTATCGGGGGAGAACGCCCTCACAGCCGACCGGCCGCCGACGCCCGTGTGCCAAGAACGGCACCCGACGTGAGGGATGAGGAGCTTTCGGTGAAGCTGGCGATGGGCACCCGGGAGGTCTTCGACGCGGAGAGCCTGCTCGAGGAGTACCTGGGACCACGCAAGCGTGGGCTGCGCTACGCCTACCCGTACTACGACGGCCTGGTGACGAACGGCGACTCGGACCTGCTCTGCACCGGGGACCTGCTCGCACCCTGCCTGCTGGGCGTCGGCGTGGACATCGACCGGCTGCACACCCTGACCGCGCTGCTGCCGCTGCTCCAGCGCGCGCTGGACAAGCTGCCGCCCGGGATCGAGCTGATCGAGGCGGACGACGTCACCCTGGACCTGGTCGCCGCGCTCTACGACCCGCTGGACGACCCTGACGTCGTCGACCGCGACGTCAAGGGCTCACTCATCGCCAAGGTGCTGCACCGCAAGCGGCCCGCCCTCGTGCCGCTGTTCGACTCCAAGGTACGGATCTTCTACCAGCATGAGAACTGCGTCCCGGCGGCGCCGAAGGACGGCCGTTCCTGGCGCGAGTACATGCAGCTGCTCGTCCGCGCCATGCAGTACGACCTGCGCGAGAACGCCGCGGAGTTCCAGCGGTTGGCCACCCTCGTCCCCGGCGGCGGCCCGCCCGTCACCGCGCTGCGGATGCTCGACATCGTCGTCTGGATGAGCAGCGCCGTCTGAGGCCGTCCCGTGGCGGACGCTCCGCGCCCCAGACCTCCCAGCAGACCTCCCAGATCGCCTCCGGCGATCCGGCAGGGACCCCGGCTTCGCGATCCGGCAGGGCGCGGCCGTCGGGCGCTGAGCGCCCTCCCCGGGTGGATCCGGGTGAAGGCATATTTCCGAGTTGGACTGGCTCCGGGCACAGGACGTGGTTGGTCTGGTGCCGGCGCTGATGCGCCGTCACCTCTTGGGCTCGGTTGCGCTTGATGCTCACCAACGGCGATGGCGTGATGTCGAGGCCTATAGGACGTTTCTGGGGCACGGATGTGTGTTCAGTGACGTTCGAACAGTGTGATGTCTGCCCCGTCCGCGGCCGTGCGGCCCCGAGGTGGCACGGCGTGTGGGCCGGCGAGTGACGTTCCGGACAGAGCGGCCGTACGAACGACGCCCGTCGTACGGGAGAATGGGCGAGTGCGTAGTTTCGCCGTCCGGGGTCTGACCCGACGGCACCGGACAGGGGACACGGTCGTGGTCGCCAACGACCGTGTCGACCTTGACGTCCCCGCGGGCGAGGTGTTCGGGATTCTCGGGCCGAACGGGGCGGGGAAGACGACGCTCGTGCGGCAGCTGATGGGGCTGCTGCGCCCGGACGAGGGCAGCATCGAGCTGTTCGGGCACGATGTCGTCGCCCGGCCCGACCTGCCGGCGCGGCTGGTCGCCTACCTCGGCCAGAGCGACCTCGCGCTGGCCGAGCTGCCGGTCGCCATCGCGATCGAGACCACCGGCCGGATGCGCGGCCTGACGAAGGCCGCAGCCAGGGCCGAACGGGACGCCGTGCTCGACGAGCTCGAGCTGACCGGCGTCGCCGACCGGCCGCTCGGGAAGCTCTCCGGCGGCCAGCGCCGGCTCGCCTGCGTCGCGACGGCACTGGTCGGCTCCCGCCCGGTATTGGTGTTGGATGAGCCCACGACCGGGCTCGACCCGCGCAGCCGACGGGCGGTCTGGGCCTCGCTGCGGCGGCGGCGCGACGAGGCCGGTGTGACGGTGGTCCTCATCACCCACAACGTGCTGGAGGCGGAGACGGTGCTCGACCGGGTGGCGGTGCTCGACGCCGGCCGGGTGATCGCCTGTGACACCCCCGGCCGCCTCAAGGCCCTGGTCGACGCGGACGTGCGCCTCGAGCTCGCCTGGCGCCAGGACCCGCCGGCCGACGACCCGACCGTGCGCTGGCTCGGCGCCGAGGCGAGCCGCGCGGGCCGGCGCTGGACGGTCCGGATGACGCCGGAGCGCGCCCGGGAGGCGCTCGCCCTGCTCACCACCGGCCCGGCGTTCGCCGCCCTCGACGACTTCAGCCTGGCGACGCCGTCCCTCGAAGACGTCTACCTGTCGCTCGGCGGCACCTCCCGCGACCTGGAGCGCACATGACCCCCATCCACGCGCGCGGCCCCCGGCCTGGGCTGGTGCCCCGGTGACTGTGGCCCCCGTCGCCCACGGCGGCATCCCCGCAGTGCCGGCCCGCGTGACCGGCGGCTCCCAGACCTCCCCGGTAGCGAGCGCCGCCGCTGGCGCTGGCGCTGGCGCCGGGCCGGTGGGCGTGCCGGTAGTCCCCGCGGTGCCGGGGCGCACCTCGTTTTCGGTGGCGTTCGTCGCCGTCTACCGGGGGCAGCTCTCGCGCGGCAGGGTCGCTCGCATGCCGCTGATGTTCGTCGCCACGCTGCAGTCGGTGGGCATCCTCCTGCTGCTGCGCGGCGTCGTGAGCATCTCCGACGTCACCACCTGCGCCCAGGTCGTCGCCGGGTGCACCGTGCTCGTGGTCGCGTTCGTCGCGCTGAACCTGCTCGCGCAGCGGTTCGGCGCGCTGCGCGCCGCCGGCGCGCTCGACTACTACCTGACGCTGCCGGTGCCCGGCACCGCCGTCGTGCTCGGCACGGCCGCCTCCTACGCGACGTTCGCCGTCCCCGGGGTCATCGTCACCGCCGTCACCGGCGCCCTGCTGTTCGGCCTTCCGCTGTCCGGCCTTTGGGTCCTCGCACCGGTGGCGCTGCTCGCCGGCGCCAGCCTCGCGGGCATCGGCGCCGCGGCGGGGCTGCTCGCGCCCCGTCCCGAGCTCGCCACGGTCGCCGGCCAGCTTGGCATGAGCATCGTGCTCTTCCTCGGGATCATCCCGTCGGACCGCCTGCCGGGCGTCGGCTGGCTGGTACGCGACGTGCTGCCGAGCAGCTACGCCGTCGACGCCCTCTCAGAGACGTTCCTGCCGTCGGCCCGCTGGGGCATCGTCGCCCTCGACCTGGGCGTGTGCGCCCTCGTCGCCGTCATCACCCTGGCGGCCGCCGCCGGGGCGCTGCGCCGGGCCGGGACTGCGTGAACCAGCAGTTCGGGCCGCTCCTCGCCGGCCTCGCCGGGTGGTTCGCCGGGCTGTACCGGCGTCCCGGGGTGCGCGCCGGGATCGTCTGCCTGCTGGCGCTCACCGCCGCCGGGCCGCTGCTGGGCCTGCTGTGGGCGGCGACCGCGCCGCACCTGGACGTCGCGGCCAGCATCAGCGGCAGCGAGAACGCGTTCACCACGCAGGCCGACATCGACGCGATCTTCGGGTTCATCTGCCTGGGCGCTGGCATCGCCGCTGGCGTGCTGGCCCGCCTCAAGGCGGCCGACGGCGGCTGGCCGGTGCCCGTGGGACTCACCGTCGGCGGATTCGCGGGCTCCCTGCTCGCCGGCTGGATCGGCCACCTGATCCGTTCGCCGGGCGTGCTGGACAAGCTGCCGCCGAACGCGGGCAACTACGTCATCGACCTGGTCGACATGCGGGTGCGCGCGACCGGCCTGTACCTGGTGCTGCCGGTGGTGGCCCTGCTGGTACTGGCCCTGTCGCTGTGGCTGCCGGCGCCCTGGCCGCGTGGCCGGGGCTGGGGCGGAACCGACGAGCTGGTGGCCGAGCCGGGGGCGCCGGCTGAGCCGGACGCGGTGTTCGCCGCGGCGTCCGCCTTCCAGCCGCCGCCGCTGCCGTTCGCCGACGACGAGCCACCCGCGCCCGCCACCGACGGCGGTGTCTCGGCCACCGACGGCGGTGCCCCGGCCGGCGCCGGCCCGAACGGCGCCGCCTCGCATGGCGCGGCACCAAACGGTTCTGGTCGTACCGGCGCCAGCGCCGCCGGCCCGGCGGACCCGCGTTGTCCGCCGGCTGACACCACAGTGGCGTCGGGTGATGCGGTGACCCGGGACCCGGACTGTTAGGTTCCGGTCAGTCCGGTCCACATCGGGTGCTCGCCTGCGGTGCGACCATGGGGATGGTCACATCGGCGGAGTCGGCGTCCGGCGGCCGTGGCGCGGGGATCCGCGCCGGGGTCTGGGCCGGCTGGAATCGTAGGGCGCGGCGGGAGGAACAGCGTGGTCACGCAGTTCGGTCGAGGTCAGAAGAGCCAGCTGTCCGCGATCACGCAGGGTACCGACCTCTACATCGGTATCCAGGTCAACGCTCCGGGCACCAGCTGGGACATCTCCTGCTTCGGCCTGGACGCGAACGACCGGCTCTCCGACGACCGCTACTTCGTCTTCTTCAACCAGCCGAAGTCGCCTGAGGGCTCGATCCAGCAGCTTGGCGCCCAGTCGGGCGACACCGAGTCGTTCCGGCTCACCCTCGACGCGGTGCCGCCCTCGATCCACAAGCTGTCGTTCTGCGCTGCGCTCGACGGCGCCGGCAGCGCGAGCCAGATCACCTCCGGCTACTTCCGGATCGTCGTCGGCGGCCAGGAGGTGATGCGGTACCCGTTCACCGGGGCCGACTTCACCTCCGAGCGCGCCGTCATGATCGGCGACGTGTACCGCAAGGGCGTCTGGCGGGTCACCGCGAACGGGCAGGGCTTCGCCGGCGGGCTCGCGGAGCTCATCCGTTCCTTCGGCGGCGAGGTCGAGGACCCGGCGCCCGCGCCGCCGCCCGCGCCGGCGGCGGGTGGCTTCGCCCCGCCGCCCCCCGCTCCGGCCGGTGGCTTCGCCCCGCCGCCCGCTCCGGCTGGTGGCTTCGCGCCGCCCCCCGGTGGACCGGCCGCGCGCCCGCCGGCACCCGCCGCGCCCCAGGCGCCGGGCTATGGCCAGCCGCCGGCCGCGGCGGCCGGCGCCGCGTCGCCGCTGGTGAACCTGTACAAGGAGCCACCGCCGTCGCAGGCGCAGCCGGTGCCGCCGGGCGCGATGGCGAGCCTCACCTCGTATGCCGAGAACCAGGCACAGGGCCGCTGGGTGCAGCAGAACAGCAAGCTGGTCAAGGTCCGCCTCGGCGAGGACGCGATGGCATTGCGGGGCGCGATGGTCGCCTACCAGGGCAACATCGAGTTCGACTACAAGAGCCGCGGCCTGCGCGGGATGATCGAGGAGAAGCTCACCGGGCAGGGCCTGAAGCTCATGACCTGCAAGGGCCAAGGCGAGGTGTTCCTCGCCCAGGACGCGTCCGACCTGCACATCGTCGAGCTCGGCCCCGGCCAGAAGCTGTGCGTCAACACCAAGAACGTGCTGGCCTTCGACGCGACGATCACCAGCGAGGTCAAGCGGATCGAGAGCGCCGGCATCCCGGGCGGCGGCATCTTCCATTTCGAGATGTCCGGCCCGGGCACCATCGTCGTGATGACGAAGGGCACGCCGATGACGCTGCCCGTGCAGGGGCCGACGTTCGGGGACATCAACGCGCTGGTCGCCTGGACCGTCGGGATGCGCGTCAGCGTGTCGTCGCAGGTCCGGATCTCGCGGCAGGTCTACCACACGGCCAGCGGCGAGTCCCACAACCTGCAGTTCCAGGGGATGGGCGGCGGCCACTTCATCGTCGTCCAGCCGTACGAGGTGTGAGCCCGCGATGGCCGAGACCCGTAGGTGTCCCGCGATGACGCGGGCGGCGCAGACGCAGACGAGGAGCCCGCGGTGCAGGGACAGCTGATTCAGCACTACGGCCCGACCCCGGTCATGGACCGGATGAGCAAGCACGGGTCGAAGATCGCCAAGGTGGTCATGTGGCCGGGCTTCGACCTGTTCGCGCGGTCCGGCTCGATGATCGGCTACGAGGGCCTGATCGAGTTCGACCCGCAGCCGCCGGAGGTGCGCCGGCTGGCCTCCAGCTGGGCCACCGGCGAGGGTGTGCCGCTGATGACGGCGCGCGGCCAGGGCCTGCTCTACCTCGCCGACTACGGCAAGGACGTCATCGTCCTGCAGCTCACCCCGGGTGAGGCCGTGTCGGTAAACGGCAAGAACATCCTCGCGTTCGACGCCAGCCTGCAGTGGGGGATCGAGCGGGTGAAGGGCGTGACCATGCTGTCGGGCATGGGCATGTTCAACGTGGTCATCCGCAACAACACCCAGGGCGCGGGCTGGGTCGCGATGGTCTCCAAGGGCAACCCGATCATGCTTGACACCCGCGAGGCGCCGACCTTCGTCGACACCGACGCGCTGGTCGCCTACACCGAGGGCCTGAGCATCGAAAAGCGGCGCACCGCCGGCTTCGGCAGCATGTTCGGCCGCGGCTCCGGCGAGGCGTTCCAGCTCGGCTTCCACGGCCAGGGCTTCGTCGTCGTGCAGCCGAGCGAGGACGAGCGCCCGAACTTCGCGGTCCGGGGCTGACGACCCGTGCCGCCCACCGTCAGCAGGTCCGCCGCTGGCCCCGCCGTGGCTGGAAGGACGACGTCATGAGCTACCCACCGCCGCCGCCCGGCCACGGCTACCCGCCGCCCCCCGGAGGGGGCTATCCGCCTCAGCCAGGTGGCTACCCGCCGCCGCCCGGTGGCGGCTATCCGCCTCAGCCAGGTGGCTACCCGCCGCCCCCTGGCGCTGGCTTCCCGCCGCCGCCAGGTGGGATGCCTCCGGGCATGCCACCGCCGCCAGGCGGCATGCCCCCCGGCATGCCGCCCCCGCCGGCCGGGATGGGTGGCATGCCGGGCGGCAACCCGAGCGCCGGGATCCGCAGCTCGCTGCTCGACAACCCCGAGGTGGCCAGCGGCGAGCGGTTCACGCTGCAGAACGGCAAGATGCTCAAGGCGACGCTCGGCGCCCAGGGCATGCGCGAGTTCTTCGCGCGCGCCGGCTCGATGGTCGCCTACCAGGGCGCCGCCCAGTTCGACGGGCAGTGGGAGGGCTGGGCCGGGCACTTCAGCCACCTCTTCGGCGACGGCGAAGGCCTGCATCTGATGAAGGTGTCCGGCGCGGGCAGCGTCTTCCTCGCCTACCAGGCGCAGGACATCTTCCTGCTCGACCTGGACGGCCGCGACGGCGTGACCATCGACGGGCGCAACGTGCTCGCCTTCGACATGAGCCTGAACTGGAACATCGTCCGGATCCAGAGCGACGTCGGCATCGCGGGCGTCGGCAGCTACCAGGTCGAGCTGACCGGCTCAGGCAAGGTCGCGCTGTGCACCACCGGCGCGCCGCTGGTCATGCGGGTCACGCCGCAGAACTACTACTTCGCCGACGCGGACGCGGTCGTCGGCTGGTCGAGCGGTCTGCAGGTCTCCATGGAGGCCGCCGTGACGTCCTCGTCGGCGTGGAAGCCGCGCGGCAACACGGGCGAGAGCTGGCAGATGTCGTTCGCTGGCGATGGTTACGCGATCATTCAGCCGAGTGAGCTGCTGCCGCCGTACCAGGCGTTGTCCGGCGGCGGCGCGGCCGGCCTGTTCGGCGTCGGCCAGGGCGGCTTCGCCGGCAACCGGCTCGGCGGGCAGGGCAACCCGCACGGCTCCGGCCAGCCCGGCCATCTGCAGGGCGGCTTTGGCGGCGCTCTCGGCGGCTTGTTCGGGCAGCCCGGTGGGCCCGGCGGTCGCCCCTGGTAACCGTCCCGGCCGTCCTCGCGACCGCGTCCCGGCGGTCGCGAGGACGTCGGCTGAATGCCGCGTGACATGGCCGAAATGCCGCCCGCGACCAGCATGTTTGCCGGCTAGGGTCGGCTAGTGATCGCGGCCCTGCAGCTTGCCCTGGCCATCGGGCTGGAGATCGTGGCGACGACGGCGCTGCGCCAGTCCAACGGCTTCACCAAACTCTGGCCGACCCTGGTGGTCGCGACCTGCTACCCGGTGTCGTTCTACCTGCTCTCCCGGGCGCTGCGCACGATCTCGCTCGCGGTCGCGTACGCCATCTGGTCCGGCGTCGGTACCGCGATCGTCGCCGTCATCGGCGTGCTGGCTTTCAAAGAGGAGATGACCGTCCTCAAGGCCGGCGGCCTCGCCTTCATCATCCTCGGCGTCATCGGTCTTCAGCTCGGTGGCAGCCACCGCTGAGTCCCGCTCTCGCCGGCATCGCTCACTGGCACGTCCGCCGCGCGAGCGATACCGGCGGTTCGCCGTCGTTGTCGCTCCGATCCGGCTCGATCTGGCTCGGTTGGCTTTGGCCAGGCCCGCTGTGGTTGATCCGGCTCGGCTCGGTCCAGCCTGGATTGGTCCGGACTGGACCGATCGATCGCGCAACGTCTCGCCAGGCGGTGGCGTCCGACATGGCAGCGTGCTTCCTGCTCAGGCCGCGAGCGGGAAGCGCGCCGCTGGGGGGCACCGCCGCGGCTCGGGGGCGGCGGTGCCCGCCAGCCCGCGGGCGCGTCGCCCACCACTACGTGATCGGGCGGAGTCTCCGCATTCCTGGCGCCTGAGACTCCGCCCGATCACCCGCGGCACCCGCCCCATCGCCGAACCGTGGCACGTCAGCGTGCCGATAGACACGCTCAGATGCCACAGTCCGATCATCCTCGGGTGAACTGTGGCATCTGGGCGTGTCTATAGACGCGGTCAGATGCCGCGCTTCGAGGTCTGCTGGTGCCGCGGGGGGAGGTCATCTGGGTGGCGGGCGGATCGGGCTGTGGTCCGCCATACCCGTCGGGCTGCTTTCGGCGGTCTACGGCCCGCTCAGCCGTACATGCCTCGACACCGTGTGTGGCTGACCGGGTCGACCGAGACACGTCGGGCGGACCGGGAGCGTGCAGGTCACGTTCGGGGAATGCTCAGCCCTCCCCGGCGGCCGTACGGGCGTTCGGGCGGCGAGGATCAGGACAGGACCGAGTCGACCAGGGCGAAGTCGGCGCCGCGGGCCGCCTGGCGCTGGGCGAGCTGCAGGAAACGGCCCGGCGAGCCGAGGTAGAACCGCTCGTACAGGTCGGAGCGGCCCGCCAGGCTGGTGCCGACGAAGTCCCAGGCCAGCCGGAACAGCGCCGTCCGCTCGTCGGCGGGCAGGCCGTTCGCGCCCTGGTAGTAGCGGTCCACCAGCGGGCGCAGCAGCGGGTTCGCCAGCTCGGCCTGGGTCGGGGTGGCCAGCAGGCTGTGGCTCCCCAGCAGCTTGATGATCTCGGTCACCCTGGGGAACCAGCGGGGCAGCGTGGGGCGCAGGGCCGCGAACGGCGGCTCGGCGCAGAACCAGGTTCCCGACCCCCACTCGTGGGCGCCGGCCTCCGCGGCGGTCAGCGTCGACCGGGTCAGCTCCAGGTAGCTCCAGATCTCGCCGAGCATCTCAACGGCCGCGGGGCTGGTGTTGTTGACGGCCCCGGCCATCCTGGTCGCGAGCTCCCAGGCGAACTGGAGCTTCGAGACGGCCCGGATCGTCGTCTGCTGCATGACGTTGGCGGTCCAGCCGGACCGCTGCATGACGCGGTTGTAGAGGTCCACGTCGCCGTCGAGGAAGACGCGGTGGCGCGGCACCTCGACGTCGTCGAAGACGATGACGGCGTCCTGCTCGTCGAACCGGCTCGACAGGGGCGCGTCGGCCGCCGGCGCCGTCGAGGAGTAGCTGTCCCGGCAGAGCACCTTCAGGCCCGGCGTGGACATCGGGATGGCGAAGATCACGGCGTAGCGCTCGTCGCCCTCGGCCAGCGGGTAGCCGGGATAGACGAAGATCTCGTCGGCGAACGGCGCGAGGGTCGCCAGCGCCCGGGCGCCGCGCACCACGATCCCTTCCGAGGTGTCGGCCACCTTGTGGACGACGATCTCGCCGCCGCCGGCCGCGGTCTCCGGCATCGACCGGTCGACGGTCGGGTTGACAATCGCGTGGGTCAGCGCAAGGTCGTCGCGCATGACCTGACGGTGGTACGCGAGCAGGTTGGCGGTGCCCTCGTCGTTGCCGCCGCGCCTGAACACGTCCGGACGCCCGGCGAAGCCGGCGAGCGTGACGTTGAGGTAGTCGGGGCTGCGGCCCATCAGCCCCAGGGTGCGCCGGGCGATGCCGGCGATCGCCTCGTGCCGGCGGGCCAGGTCCGCGGCCGAGCGGGGGATCAGGTGCGTGACCGCGACCGTCTCCCCGCTCTCCGGCTCCACGGCCAGGAACTGGTCGGGCCGCTCGTGCTGCAGGTCGAACAGGCCCGCGAGGGTCCTGGCGGCGCCGGCGGTCCGCGGATGCGCGGTCACGTCGGCCACTCGTTCGCCGTCCAGCCAGACCTCGCGGTCGTCCACCAGCCCCTCGAGGAACTCCTTGCCGGTTCGCGCGCCCATCTTTGGTACCTCGTCCTTCTTTCCTACAGTTCGATCTACAGTTCGGAGATCATGAGAAGCGGCTGCTCGACGCAGCGGGCCAGGAAGGTGATGAAGCCGGCCACCGGTGCGCCGTCGCAGGCGCGGTGGTCGAAGGCGACGGTGAGCTGAGCCACCCGCCGCGGTCGGATCTCGCCGTCCACGACCCAGGGCCGCTCGGCGATCCGGCCCACCGCGAGCTGCGCGACCTCGGGATGGTTGATGATCGGGACCGCGCCGTCCGTGCCGAGTGCGCCGTGGTTGTTGATGGTGAACGTGCCCGCGGTGAGCTCGGCCGGAGTCAACGAGCCGGCCTGGGCCCGGGAGGTCAGTTCCTGGAGCCGTTCGGACAGCGCTGGCGCCGTCATCGCGTCGGAGTTCGGGATGACCGGGACGACGAGGCCCCGGGCGCCGGCGATCGCGAATCCCAGGTTGACCGACCGATACTGGACGATCTCGCCCCGCTCGGTGTCGACGGTGGCGTTGAGCTCGGGATGGCGCGCGAGCCCCGCGACGCAGATCCTGGCCAGCAGGCCGGGCACGCTCACCGGCCGGTCCCGGCTGTCAGCGTTGATCGCCTCACGGGCCGCGAGCAGGTCGGTGAAGTCCACGTCGCGCCAGGCCGTCGCCTCCGGGATCTCCCTGCGGCTGCGTGTCATCCGCTCCGCGACCACCCGCCTGGCCGCCAGCGGAATCCGGCGGATCGCGGGCGCGGCTGGCGGCTCAGGGGACGCCGGGGGATGGCTCTCGGCGTGACCGGGCGAGGCCAGGAGACGTTCCACGTCCGCCCGGCGGATGACGCCGCCGGCGCCGGTGGCCGTGGCGGCGACCGTGGCCAGATCGAGACCCGCGGCCTGGGCGAGCCGCCGGACCACGGGCGAGATGATCCTCGGGGCGTTGGCCGCGTTGGCCGCGTTGGCCGGAGTGGCCGGGGTGCCGTCGGCGGCTTGCGCGGCCTGATCGCCCGCGGCGGCGTGGGTGACCGGCTTCGGCGGCCGCGGCCGCCTGGCCGCGCTGGGCCCCGCCGCGGCGGGGCCGAAGCCGACGAGCGCCGGCGCGGCCGGCTGGTCGGTGCGACCGGCCGGCCGGTCGGTGACCGCGGCGGCCCGCTCCCGGACCCGCACGAGGGGTGAGCCGACCGGCAGGACGTCGCCCTCGCCGCCGTGGCGGGCCTCGACGATCCCGGCGTACGGGCAGGGAATCTCGACGAGCGCCTTCGCCGACTCCATCTCCACGATCGGCTGGTCGATCTCGACCGGGTCCCCGACCTCGACGAGCCACCGCACCACGACCGCGTCGGTCAGCCCCTCGCCGAGATCGGGGACGGCGAACTCGGCGACGCCGGCCCCAGGACTGGTGGAGGTCGCTGAGGCCGTGGCGGCACCGCCACGCGAACCGTTCATGACGCCAGGCCCCCGCCCGTGTCGAGCCAGCGGGTGTCCGGTTCGTCGTCCCACTGCAGGCGCTCGAACGCGGCCAGGACGCGCGCGACGCCCGGCTGGTGGTGGTGCTCCAGCTTCGGAGCTGGGTATGGGATGTCCCACCCGGTCACCCGCAGGACCGGCGCCGCCAGCGAGTGGAAGCAGCGTTCCTGGACGCGGGCCGCGATCTCCGCGCCGACCCCGGCGAATCCCTGGGCCTCGTGCAGGACCACGCAGCGGCCGGTGCGCCGCACGCTGGCGACGACCGTGTCGTCGTCGAACGGCACGATCGAGCGCAGGTCGACGACCTCGACATCCCAGCCGTGCCCGGCGGCGACCTGGGCGGCCTCCAGCGCGACCGGGACGGTCGCCCCGTACGTCACCACCGTCACGTCCCGCCCGGTCCGACGCACGGCTGCCCGGCCCAGCGGCTCGGTCCGCACGGGCAGGTCCACCGGTGAACGGTTCCAGTACAGCCGTTTCGGCTCCAGGAACACCACCGGGTCGGGATCGTCGATCGCGTCCCGCAGCAGGGAGTAGGCGTCCGCGACCGTCGCCGGGGTCACGACCTTCAGGCCGGCCGTGTGCGCGTAGTACGCCTCCGAGCTGTCGGAGTGGTGCTCGACCGCGCCCACCCCGCCGCCGTAGGGGATCCGCAGCACCATGCCCGGCCGGAGGCGGCCCGCGGTGCGCGCGCCCAGCTTCGCCACGTGACTTACCACCTGCTCGAACGCCGGATAGGCGAACGCGTCGAACTGCAGCTCCACGACCGGCCGCAGGCCGTACATCGCCAGGCCCACCGCGAACCCGACGATCCCGGCCTCCGCCAGTGGTGTGTCGAAGCAGCGCCGCTCGCCGAAGGCGCCCTGCAGACCGTCGGTGACGCGGAAGACGCCGCCGAGGCGGCCCACGTCCTCGCCGAGGACCAGCACCCGGTCGTCCGCCGCCATCGCGTCCCGCAGCGCCCGGTTGAGCGCCTGCGTCATGGTCACCGCCGCCGCCCGGTCCGTACCGTCTCCCGCCGGGCCCACCTGCCCGCCCGGGGACGAGGCGCCCGGCCTGACGTGCTGGCTCGTGGTCATCGCGCGGCCCCGCCCTCCGCGTCGAGTTCGGACAGCAGCGCCGCGCGCTGCTCGGCCAGGAAGGCCGGCGCGACGGCGTAGACCTGGTCGAGGATCTCCGTCGGCTCGACCGACGGGTCCTCGGCCACGCCGGCCCTGACTCGGGCGGCGAGCGCCTCCGCCCGCGCCGCGACGGCCGCCTCGGCCGCGTCGTCGAGCAGGCCCCGCCCGCGCAGGTACGCCCGCAGGCGTTCGATCGGGTCCCGCGCCCGCCAGATCGCCACCTCACCGTCGTCCCGGTAGCGGCTCGCGTCGTCCGCGCTGGTGTGCGGCCCCATGCGGTAGGTGTGCGCCTCGACCAGCATCGGCCCGAGGCCGGCCCGGGCGTGGTCCACGGCCTCGGCCAGCACCGACAGGACGGCGACGGCGTCGTTGCCGTCGACCTGCTCGGCGCGTACCCCGTAGCCGATGCCCTTGTAGGCCAGCGACGGCGCCGCGCTCTGCCGGGAGACGGGGACACTGATCGCGTAGCGGTTGTTCTGCACCAGGAACACCACCGGGGCGCGGAACACCGCGGCGAAGTTCAGCGCCTCGTGGAAGTCACCCTCGCTGGTCGCGCCGTCGCCGAGAAGGACGAGCGCGACCTCGTCCGTGCCCTGCCAGCGGGCCGCGACGGCCAGGCCCGTGCCGTGCGGCGCCTGGGTCGCCAGCGGCGTGCTCATCGGCGCGCACCGGTGGGCGCGGGGGTCGTAGCCGCAGTGCCGGTGCCCGCGGACAGGGGCCAGCACCTCCAGGGGGTCCACGCCCCGCGACAGCAGCGCGCCGCTGTCCCGGTAGGTCGG
This sequence comes from Pseudofrankia saprophytica, assembly GCF_000235425.2. Taxonomy (NCBI): domain Bacteria; kingdom Bacillati; phylum Actinomycetota; class Actinomycetes; order Frankiales; family Frankiaceae; genus Pseudofrankia; species Pseudofrankia saprophytica. Next base: position 6,347,010 of record NZ_KI912266.1, on the reverse strand, counting down.
GAACAGCCAGTCGCGCGGGCGCAGCGCCAGCGCCGCGCCGGCCTGGCACGCCTCCTGGCCCGATGACGACGGGAAGGCCGCGATCCGGCCCTGCCTGGCCAGCGCCGTGGCCTGGGTGTCGAGGCGGCGGACCAGCGTCATGGCCTCGTACGCCCGGACCAGCAGCTCGTCCGCCGGTGGCCGGTAGCCGTCGTGCTCGTCGACGGGCTCGCCGCCGGGGTCGAGGAAACGAACCGGCGACGGCGAGGGGAGCAGCCCGGCGACGAGCGGGTCGAGCCTGCCCGCGGCCTCGGTGGTCATGCGGACATCCGCCCGTCGACACCGCCGATGTGGTCGTCGATGGCCGTCCGAGGGGCTGGCAGGGCCTTCGCCGCCTCCAGCCGACAGCGGCCCGTGTTCCCCATCCGGAACAGCGACTCGACGACCGGATCGGTCCCGCTGCCCTGGACCGCGCCCGCGCCGAGGGCGTCGCGCACCCGGTCGAGGTCGGCGACGACGTCGGCGAGCAGGTCCGCCAGCGGGGACGCGTTGGCTCCGACGATCTCCGTCCAGAGGTCGGCGTTCGCCCCCGCGATCCGGGTGAAGTCCATCAGGCCGGGACCGGCGAGGCGGGCGAGGTCCTCCGGCATCGTCGCCAGCCGAGCCGCGAAGGCGCTGGCCACGATGTGCGGCAGATGGCTGAGCAGGCCGAGAGCGAAGTCGTGCGTGCGCGGGTCGAGGTGCGCGACCCAGGCGCCGCAGCCGACGGCCATGAGGCTCGCGTGCCGCTGGGCGAGCCGCGACGTCGCCGCCGACGGGGTGATGACCCAGGGCCGGTTGGCGAACAGGTCCGCCACGGCCCATTCGGGACCGCCGCGCTCGCGGCCGGCCACCGGGTGGGCGCCGCAGATCCGGGACATGTCCGCGCCGAGGCGCTCGGCGTCGGTCAGCGGCTCGACCTTCACCGACGCCGTGTCGCTGAACGTCGCCCCGGGAAGCAGGCGCTGCCAGGCGACGAGCGTGTGGCCCACGTCGCGCGGGGGAACGGCGATCACGACGTGGTCGACGGCCTGCCCGGCGCTCGCCGCGGGGTCGCCCGCGTCGGCCGCGGGGTCGTCCGCCTGCGCGCCGCGGGCGCCGGCGTCCGCGGCATCGACCGGGCGCGGCCCGGCGAGGCCGGCCTGACGGGGGCCGGGGAAGGGCCAGACCCGACCGGCACCGCGACGGGCCGCCACGGCGGACTGGGCCGGGTACCGGTCGTAGAGCAGGACGTCGGTCCCGTGCCGGCGCAGCGCCATGCCGACCGATGTGCCGATCAGACCGGTACCGACCACCAGGACCCGCAGGCCCGCGAGGTCCGCGAGGTCCGCGGCGTCCACGAGGTCGGCCGCGGACGTGGGAGTCGTGGGAACGGCGGGGGACGCGGCGTCCGGGTCTGGCGTCGTCACCGCCACGAGATCAACCAGGCGTGCATGCATGGTCATCGCTGAACCGCTCTTTCGTCACTGTCTGGTCTGGCTGGTCGCGCCCGCGCCCGCGCCCGTGCCCGCGACCGGCGCGTCGGCCGATCGTGGGTCGGAGCCCGTGGCAGGGATGCCGAGGGAGTGCGGGATGGGGAACTGTGGGACGGGGGTACCGAGGGAGTGCGTGCCGGGAGAGTCCTGGGCCGGGAAGTGCGTAGCGGGGGAGTCCGGGGCGCTCGGGCTGGTCGGCCCGACGAGGCTGCCCACCGGGCGTGCCACCGCGCCGTCGGACGGGTCCTGGTGAATGCCAGCCTCGGCCTCGAGGGCGTCGAGCTCGGCGGCGAACAGCTCGGCCAGGCGTTCATGGCCGGGCACCGAGGCGTCCGTCGAGAAGCCGACGCGCACCTGCTCGTCGAGCCCGCTCAGCAGCACCGCCAGGCGCTGGCCGGCGGGGACGGGCGGCACGGGGACGGCGTCGATGATCGGCCGGCCGAGGACCTCGAAGGGACCGGTGAGGCCGGCCGGGTTGGACGCCGTGAGCGCGAAGCCGCGGGTGGCGATCCCGGTGGACAGCACCGCGGTCCGCAACGGCGCCGGGACCGTCCAGAGGAAGAGGCGCTCGGCGACCCCCGGGGTTCCGTTCCTCTTGAGCTGGATGGTCTGCCGACGGATCGCGTCGACCCGCCCGCGCATCGACGCCTCGCCGTAAGGCAGCGCGATCCGCACGGTGGTCAGGTAGTTGCTCACCACCTCCCGCTGCGCCGCGAGACGGGTGCTGACCGGCATCGCGGCGTGTACCGCGCGCCGCCGGACCCACCGGGTGGTGCCGGTGGTGCCGGCTTCCGGCGGGCACCACGCCCGCAGGGCGCCGGCGAGCGCGGCGAGGAAGATGTCGTTCACGGTCGCCACGTACGCCCGCCCGATCGTCCGCAGCCTGGCAAGGTCGATCTCCAGCCAGGCGTGGCGGGTTTCGCCGGTCGGGGCCCCGGTGAACGGGGCGATCGCGGTGGTGCTGGCGAGCCAGCCCACCGAGCGCGCGAGCGCCTTACCGACCGTCAGAGGGCTGTACCGGCGTTGCTCCGGCAACGGGCGCCGAGGCGCCCGGGGCTCCTCCGGGCTGGACTGGCCGAACAGCTTTCCCAGGACCACGTCCAGGGCCGCTCCGTCCATCTGGGCGTGGCTGCCGCGGAAGAGCAGGGCGAAGCCGTCGGGACGGTCGCCATGGAGCAGCCAGAGCTGCCACGGCGGCGTCTTCAGCGAGATCTCGATGGCGGACAGCCGCTCGATCGCCTCGCGCAGCCCGGCGAACCCGGATCCGGCCGGCAGCCGGTACCCATGGACGTGTGACGCGGGGTCGAAGTCGGTGTCGGGCGTCCAGACCAGGCGGCCCCATCCCGCCGGCGTGACCCGGTGGGTCAGCGGGGGAAAGGCGCGCGCCCGGTCCGCGACCAGGTCTCGCAGCTCCTGGATCTCCGGGGCCGGCCCATGGCCGACCAGCAGGTTTCCGACCGCCAGCCGGGTCCGTGGATACGCCCGCTGGTATCCAAGGGTGATCTTGTCGACAGCGGTGAGGGCTCGCGCGTCCGCGTGGCCGCCGGCGATCGCCGTGGCCCGCTCGCGCCTTTCCGTCTCGCCGCCCGACCTTGTCATCGCGGACCGCCCTGGATAACGCAGACGGTTCGCCGCGCGATTTTCACGACTGGCTCCCTGGCTGAGCTGGAAACCGGTTTACCTCCGGCGTGCGGCGGCGGCGGGGTGCCGACCGTGCGGCGATGCCGGTCGTAAGCCGAACGACAAGGATGAATATAGGTGGGCGGCGGTCCCCGGACCTGGGAAAAATCCGGCAAGTGATCCCGGTCTTTCCTGGTCCGCCTGGGAGTCCGCTCCCAGGGCGCCCGGGAACGGTTGGGTGCGGGCAGCGCTCTGACCTGGGGAGATGGCATTGTCTACGGCTTTGGAAGGTTCGGGCCCGGGTGTTGGCAACCCCGGGCCGAGGACAGATACTAGACAGGGAGCTCGGGCGGCCGGAGAGGACGATGTCGCCGACGCGACAGGGTGGGTACTGTTTTATGACTACCTCTGGCCCGAGGTCGAGGTGTAATCGCGCGGCGAGTGCGGACTCCGTTGAAGATTCACGAAGATAAGAGTTCCAGGCCGGCTCGGGCAGCGGATCATGCGCCATGATCGGTGCATCTGGACGCCCCTCGGCCATCCGTCCCGGCGGCCCATTGATCGCCTGCCGAGTATGCGACCGGCACGCGCAATGCGGACGGCGGACTCCGAATGTTTCCAGGCACGCCGCCAAACCGCTGGAACGTTCATTCGGTCTCGAGCCGTCGATCCCGGGGCCGTCCGGCGGCCTGGCCAGTCCGGTGCGGTGCGGTGCGGCCGGGTGGCGCCGGGTGGCGTTGGGTGCGGCCGGGAGGCGCTGGGTGCGCCGAGTGGGAGCCCGGCCAGGCGGCTGATGTGCTCGCTCGGCCCGTCGCCGGTGCTCGGGCTCAGCGCTTTGAGGCGGTGTATCCGATCCGCGACCTCCTTGCGGTCGCCCGTTGGGGCGCCAGTAGGCTGCTGGCCCGTCGCAGTACCGCCCATACAGGGCGTTACGGTCACGCGTGGCTCTCGGCCTCGGCCAGGAGCGGTGGAAACCCTTCCCGCGCGGGGCGGGTTCGGCGTCGGCGTAGGGCCCGCGTCGCGAGACGGGGGTCGAGATGCGCTCGGATTCCATCGACGGCGCGGAGCCTCTTTACGGTGCGTACCCGGGTGGCCGGCGGCTGAGCCCGATGGACCGGTACATGCTCGACTTCCAGCGGGCCTATCCGACCCGTCCGGTCAGCGTCAGCGGTTACCTGCTACGGATGTCCGGGTCGCCGGATCTCGACGAGGTCCGGGCCGCGGTTCTCGACCGTGTCCGGGCATTCCCCGTGCTCACGGAGCGGCTGGTGACGCGTCGTGGCCGCGCGCCGCGCTGGGAGGCGGACGGGGAGATCGACGTGACCCGGCACGTGCGGGAGTACCCGCTGCCGGCGGGCGCCACCGAGGACGACCTGCGGGCGACGGCCGGGCGGCTCTCGGGGATGGTGATGCCGCTGGACAGGCCGGCCTGGGAGGTCGGCCTGCTCACCAGCCCCGACACGGGCGACGTCCATGTCCTGTTCCGGTCCAGCCACGTCTGGGTGGACGGTCTCTCGCAGAACCGGGTGTTGACGTTCCTGTTCGGCGATGAGGCGGCGGCCGGGGCCACCACGGGCCCGGCCTGGATGCGGACCGGGAAGCTCACGCCCGGGGGGCTGGTGTCGGCCGCGCGGCGTCAGGCCACGACGTGGGCAGGGCCGTCCGGGGCGCTCGCGGCGCTCACTGGTCCCGCCGCCGATGGCCACAGCATGGGCTGGGCGTCCATCGAGGTCGACCGGCTGCGCGCGGTCGGCCAGGCCTACGGCGCCTCCGTCAACGACGTCTATCTGGTCGGCATGGGCGGGGCGCTCGCGGCCTGGTCGTCGCCGCTGGATCAGTTGCCGGTGCGGACGGTGCTCTCGGTCAGCGCCCGGCGCCCAGCCGAGCGCTCCATCCTCGGCAACGCTTTCGTGGCGACCCGGGTGGCACTGCCCCTGGAGCTCACCTCGCCAGGCGAGCGTTTCGAGCAGGTGTGCCGCCAGACCGCCCCCTACAAAGGGGGTTCGAGCGCGAGCCTCAGCGATCGCTTCTGGTCCGACCGGGTGCCCAGCCGGTTCGGCCGCCGGACCATCGGCGGCGGCCAGGAACTTCGCAAGGCCGCGGTGAACACGACGAATCTGGGGCCGATTCCCGGGCCGCTGGCGGTGGCGGGAGCTCCGGTCACCGCGGCGATGCCGGTGCCGCCCGCGCGGGAGGGGCGTCGGCAGGTGGTGGTCACGCTCGGTGGCCTCGGGCGGACGGCCACGGCCGGCTTCACCGTGCCCGCGCCGCGCGCCGCGGAACTGGCCAGGCTTTGGCTGGCCGAGATCGAGGGCCTGGAACGCGCGGCCGGGATCGTCCCGGCGGCCGACCAGGCCGCGGCGGCGCTGGTCGCGGATTCCGCGTCGCGCTGACGCGTGCGAGGTGGCCCGGGTGTGTTCCTCCCGGACCAAACGCCCGTCCGCGCGCGTCCCGACCCGAGGCGCGCAAACGACGCATGCCACGATGAGCACCTAGCCGGGCAGTAAGGCCGACACACGATGCCGCAGGTCAGCGAGGAGGCATGGACGTGGTGACCGAGGCCATGCCGGACACGACCGCCGATACGGCTACATCGCCGGTGGTCAGGTTCCGTCCGGGCGCGCAGTACGCGCTGCTCGCCGGCCCGCTGTTGACGATGCTCGACTCCAGCATCGTCAACGTCGCGGTCGAGCCGATCTCCCGGCAGACGGGCACGTCGCTGCCGACGGTGCAGTGGATCGTCAGCGGTTACCTGCTGGCCCTCGGCACAGGGCTCGTGCTCACCTCTTATCTGTCGCGGCGGTTCGGCACCATTCCCACCTACACCGCCTTCCTCGCCGCCTTCACCGCCGCGTCTGCGCTGTGCGGGGCGGCACCGGGCGTGGGGGTGCTCATCGCCGCCCGGGTGCTGCAGGGCCTCGCGGGCGCGCCGCTCGTGCCGCTGGCGATGTCGATGCTGCTCGGCGGGTCCGGCGGGTCGAGGCGGATGTCCCCGGCCGCGGGCGTCCTGCTCTTCCTCGGCCCGGCGCTCGGCCCGAGCATCGGCGGCATGCTGCTCGGCGCGATCGGCGGCGGCGAGGGCTGGCGGGCCATCTTCCTGATCAACGTGCCGATCGGGCTGCTGGCCGTCGCCGCGGCCCGGCGGCTGCCCGCGAACCTCGGGCCACCGGCCCAGCCGGCGGCCCGGCCTGACCTCGCCGGTCTCGGCCTGCTCGCGGTCGGGCTGGTGGCCGTGTTCTACGGCGTCGACCGCATCACCCGCGGCGCCCTGACGCCGCCCGCGACGTGGGGGCCGATCGTCGGCGGCGTCGCCGTACTAGCCGTCTACGCGGTCCGGTCCGGCCGGATCCCGCACCCGGCGCTCGACCTGTCGATCCTGCGCCAGGGGTCCGTGGCGCTGGCCTTCACCCTGTGTGGGGCGGCGTCGGTCGCGGCCTGGTCGATCGTGTTCGTGGTCCCGATCTTCCTGGAGTCGGGCCAGGGCCATTCGGCGTTCATCACCGGCGTGGCGCTGCTGCCGCAGGGGATCGTGACCGGCGTCGGCACCCTGGCGGGCGCGGGCGCCGCCGCGCGGATCGGGGTACGTCCCACGGTCCTCGGCGGGTTCCTTCTGCTGGTCGCCTCCAGCGCGGGCCTGTTCGCGATCGGCGCGGGAACCCCGCTGTGGCTCACCGGGCTGATCCTCACGCTGCGCGCCGCGGCCGTGGGGCTGGTCATCACGCCGCTGGTCCTGGTGGCGACCGAGCCACTGCGACCCGAGCAGCAGGCGGACGCGAACACCGCCTTCAACGTCGTCCAGCGGGTTCTCGGCTCGTTCGGGATCGGGATCGTCGCGACCCTGTTCACCCAGCGCAGCGCCCGCGTCGGGCAGGTGCCCGCCCTGCACACCGTCGCCATCGCGATCACGGTTCTCGCCGCCGCGGCGGCGATCGCGGCACTGTTCCTCCCGGATGTCCAGACGGAGGACCTGCTGGCCACGGGCAGACAGGACAACGGCACGTAGGCGGTCCTGGTCCCGGCCCAATGGAATTCTCCTGGCCCGAGTTCGCGACGAGCAGGACCGTCGACGGGCGGCTTTCATGGACGGCGGAGTTCGACAGCTACGACCAGTACCGCGAAGTCTGTTACTACCGGGTCAGGGTATTCGACGGTGACCGGCGGGTGGGTGAGGTCACAGCCGATGTGGGGACCGAGTTCGCCGGTGACGACTGGACCACGCCGGCCTTTGAAAGCGAGCTACGAGCGCGGATAGCGCGGATAGCGCAGGACGCCGCCGCCCGCTTCGAGTTGTAAAGTGCGGGACATGCCTGACGATCAGCTCTCCGTGCGCGAGTTCGTCGCCGTCACCTCGAAGGCCTACCCGGTGTTGACCATTGAGGCCGATCAGTGGCACGAGTTCGGCTACTTCTTCGACCCAATCGAGAACGTCTACGCCTATTACTCGATCGACCGGAAGGATCCGCAGGAGACCGTCGAACGCTTCTCCAGTGCGGAGGCGCTGCTCGCCGCGCGGGGCGCGGACGAAAGGGTTGCCTCCTGGGTCGCCTCGTTCCGGCTCTGCCTGGAATTCGACGAGCGCCTCGTCTACTACCCCGGGTCCCGAATGCTGCGGCGGTTTCCTGTCGCCGCCTCGACCGCGATGACCGCCGAGGAGGGCCTGGCGAAACTCGACGGCCGCCCGCTCTCGTGGCTGCGCGATCAGCTCGCCTGATCCTCGCGGGATCGTGGGCGCGTCGCGGGGAGCCATCGGGCCCGTACGTCCTGGTGATCAGCTGCTTCGCGGCGTGCAGGCGACGTTCGCGAACCCGGACACCGCGTTGGTGACCGTGTTGTCGCAGCCGACGACGTTGCCGGTAGCGGTGTTCTGTACCCAGAAACCGAAGCCCGAGTGCTTGGGGTCGTCGGTGATGTATGCGTCGACGTCGAGGGTGTTGTTGTGGAAGGCGTTGCCCCTGCCCCAGCCATCCTTGACGTTGTGGATCTCAAAGCCGTTGGAGAGGGCGTGGGCGCCGGTGTTGTCAATGATCGTGTAGTTGTTGCCCTTGACGTCGATCCACGAGTCGGCGGAGTTCGCGGCCTTGCGGACGCCATCCTTCGTCTGCCCCGTGCCAGCGCCGTCGAAGTGGTTTCCCTGGATAAGACCGCCGGTGCTGCCTTCTTTGATGTCGATATTCTCGGCGGCGGTGTCGCTGAAGGTGTTGCCGATGACCTTGTTGCGGTCCGAGGCGTCCGGCCGGCCGCCGGTGTAGGTGCCCCAGTTCGAGTGGGCGCTGCCGATGTAGACCCCCTCGCCATATCCGGCCGAGCGCCTGCCCGTGGCCGTCACGTCGGAGTTCGAGATGGTGTTGTCGCTGGAGAAGGCGCGGAAGTGAACCCCCTCCTGCCCGGTGTTGGAGACCCTGACACGGTCGATCAGGACATGGTTTGAGCCGTCGAGCACCACGCCTTTGGTCGCGTTCGTCACGGAGATTCCCTGGATCTGCCAGTAGTCGGCCTTCACCAGGTACAGCCCGTAGTGGCCGCCGGCACCACCGCCGTCGATGACGGCGCCGCGCCCCCCGCGGAGCGTGATGGGGGCGGTCGCGGTCCCCGCCGTCGTGACGGAGAAGCTTCCCGTGTATTTCCCAACCGCCTCCTTGCCGGTGTAGGTGCCGTCGGCGAGGTTGATGGTGTCGCCGGGGCGGGCGCCGGCGATGGCGGCGGTCAGCTGATCCGACGTGCTCACCGTGATGTTTCTGCCCGAACCTGGTGGCAAGGCGGTGACGGCCGCGGCGGGCGAGAGGGACGCGCCGGGAGCCTCCGTGCGTCCAGACCCGCCATCAGAAGAACATCCGGCAGCGGCCAGGCAGAGAACCATGGCGAGGGCGATGGCCGCGGCCAGGGGCGCGGCGGCAGCGGCGGAGCGCCAGGTCCGAACTGGCTGGAACGGGCTCGCGGCCATCGATATGTCAACTCCTGCGCTGTCCGCACGTGGAACAGGCCCACCGAGAGTGGCCGGCTTGTCACTGGAATGCCCTGTGGGGCCAGGGCCTTCGCTCGTGACGACGGCCGCCATCTCGCCCTTGTCTGTCGGCTCTGCCGCCCGTGCGTCCGGCTACAGACCGTGCCGGTCGTCCTAGCCGCCCAGCGCGGCCAAGGCCTTGTCGGCGTGCATGTTCATGTTCAGCTCACTGACGATGGCCTCGATGATGACCTGGTCCGTACCGATCACGAAGGTGGCGCGCTTGACTCGCAGCAGGTCGAGCGGCCGCTTCACGCCAAACGCCCGCGACACCGTGCCGTCGGCGTCCGACAGCAGCGGATAGTCGAAGGAGTGCTTGTCGGAGAACTCCTTCTGCTTGGCCACGGTGTCGGTGCTGATACCGATCCGCTGGGCGCCGACCTTGGCGAACTCCGCCGCGAGGTCCCGGAAATGGCAGCTCTCCGCGGTGCAGCCCTTGGTCATCGCCGCCGGGTAGAAGAACAGCACGACCGGACCATCCGCCAGGAGAGCGGAAAGCCTGCGAGGGGTGTTGGTCTCGTCCGGTAGTTCGAAGTCCGGCGCGGTGTCGCCAACACGCAGCATCTGTGTGCGCTCCTCACCTCGAGCTGGGCGGCAGGCGTCGGCCCGGCGTCCAGGGCCGCCAGCGCGACGGCCGTCTTCCAGGGTATCCAGGCGCGGTGGCGGTCCGCACGAGATAGGTCGCCGACGGCGACGATCGATCGGTACGGGGCAGCGAGGGCGGAAGGAAAGGCGCCTCGGGGCGGCGGCCAGAACCCGCCTGAGCCAGCCCACGTTCAGCCAGCCCACGCCAGTCGGCCTGCCTCAGGCGGGGACCTGGTCGTCGAGGTACCAGCCGTAGGGGCTGGGCTGGCTGGCGCTGGCGCGGCGGGGCTCGTACTGCTGGACGTAGAGCGTGGCGACCAGTTCGGCACGGGTGCGCACGCCGGTCTTGGCGAACACCGCCTTGAGGTGGTCCTGCGCGGTGAAGGGGGAGATACCTAGCGCGGTGGCCAGCTGCCGGGTGGATCTGCCCTGGGCGGCGAGCCCGATGACCTCGCGTTCGCGCGGCGTGAGGCCGTAGGCGCCGGCGATCACCTCGCTGACGACGACCGGGCGGGCGCCCTCGATGATGATGGCGATCATGGGCGAGTCGCCGCCGGGCATCGGCGAGCCGTGCAGCACGACCCAGCGGCAGTCGCGGGCCGGTAGCGCGGCGCGGGCGAGGCCGTTGCCGGTGGCGGCGGCGACGGCGATGGACCGCACGACGCTGGGCAGCCGGCCCCGGTCGTCCAGCGCGGCGAGCCAGGCGCGGCCGTCGTCGGTGACCGACTCGATCTCGCCGCGGGCGGTGACGAGCAGCAGGCCCGGCGGCCGTTCGAGGCCTCCCGGCGAGGCGAGTGCGGCGCGGAGCATGGTGAGGCGGAACAGGTCGGCGATGGCGGTCAGCGCGGCGCGGATGGTCGCCTCGTCCCGGTCGCTGAACGGCCGGCTGCTGCCCGTGCGGTAAAGCGTCAGCGTTCCCCAGGTCATGGTGCCCGACCGCAGGATCACCCGCATCTCGTCGACGCAGGACAGCGGTGACAGGAGCGATTCCCAGCGTTTCGCCCTGGTCAGGTCCCCGCCGGTCGTCTGGTGTAGCCGGCCGACGAGGCGGCCGTCGTTCGCCAGGTCGCGGTAGCCGTTGAGGTCGGTGCCGGTGAACTCCAGCTCGTAGAGGACATTCTCCCGGTCTCGTTCGTCGCCCGCTGGCTGCCCGCTGAGGAAACAGCTCGTCCACAGCATGGTGGCCGGGTCCACGGTCGAGATCGCGGCGATGTCGTACGGGACGCTCGTGCGTAGGAGGCGGTCCAGGCGGCCGCGCACGGCGGTGAGGTCGCCGCCCTCGGCCGCCAGCGCCCGGACACGCTCGCACAGGTTCACGAATTCCAGGATGACCACGCCGACCGGCCGGGCCAACCCCTGAAATCTGGGATAGGCGGGCGGCACGGCGATTCCTACCTTCGAGGCCATGACTGCTGACACCCTCGTCCGCGACGACCTGTTCACCCACATTCACAAGGCCCTGCGCCTGGGACTGTTCGAGCTCACCATCCAGGCTGGCCGCACCGACTGGGCGGACCCCGCCGAGGTGGCGGCCCTCGGCGAGAGGTGGTGGCCCCTGCTCGACCTGCTGCGCGCCCACACCGAGCACGAGGACCGCCACATCCTGCGCATCCTCGACGGCGTCGACCCGGAGACCACCGAACCGGCCGGCGAGCAGCACCGCGACCTCGACGACCTGCTCGACCACCTCGACGACAGGTTCATCGCCGTGATCGCCGCCCCCGACCCTTCGGCCGGGCTCGGCCTCTACCGGGACCTGACCCGTTTCGTCGCCAGCTACCTCCCCCACCTGCACGGCGAGGAGACCGTCGTCATGACGCGGGTCTGGGAACTGTGCAGCGACGAGGAGATCGCCCTGACCCGCGCCCGCTTCATGGCCGACACCACCCCGGATGTCATGGCCACGACCCTGCGGTACATGCTCCCCGCCCTGGACCGGCCCACCCGGCACGCCCTGGTCGCCCGCCTCGCCGCCACCGCGCCCCCGCCCGTCGTCGCGGGGCTCCTCCAGATCGCCGAACGCGTCCTGGACCCCGTCGCCCTCGCCGACGTGCGCGCGGTCGCCGCGGCTCCCGTCTCACCGATGCACGGCTGAGCCACAAGCGCCTGGCTCCTACCGGCCCGCGTCGAGTCACGCCCAGGGCTGGATCATGAGCGGGTGTCGGCGGCGCCGAAGACCCAGGGGGAGTTCTGGTCGATGAAGTCGGTCGGGAAGCCTGGCGAGAAGCCGGTGGCGTCATCGAGCCGGTCGACGAGGTCGGGTGACAGCGTGACGTCGAGGGCGCCGAGATTGTCGCGTAGTTGATCGACCCGCCGCGCGCCCAGAATGGGAAGGATCGCCACCGAGCGGCTTCTCGTCCAGGCGATCGCGACCTGCGATGGGGTGACGCCGAGTTCGTCGGCGATCGCGCGCACGGATCTCGCGACGGCGAGGTCCCGATCGGTCAGCGACTCGGCGCTCAGCCGCGTCCGGGTCAGGTCGCTCGCCTGGTCCGCGCCGCTCTCGGTCGGCGGGGGGCCGGACGGCGGCGGGCCGGGCAGTGGTGTGCTGGGCGGTGGGGTGTACTTCCCGGACAGGACGCCCCCGCCCAGCGGGCTCCAGACGGTCACTCCAAGGCCGAGGGATTCCGCCATGGGCAGCAGCTCCCGCTCGATGTCGCGGTTGAGCAGGCTGTACGGCACCTGTAGACCCACGAACTGGCTCCAGCCGCGCCAGTCGGCGATGGTGTTGGCGCGGGCGACGACCCAGGCGGGGGTGTCGGAGATGCCGATGTAGAGGATCTTGCCTGCGCGTACCGCGTCATCGAGGGCGCGCATCGTCTCCTCGATCGGCGTGGACCGGTCCCACATGTGGACCCAGTAGATGTCGATGTAGTCGGTGCGCAACCGCCGCAGGCTGATCTCGAGGGACGCGCGCAGGTTCTTGCGGGCGTTGCCCGCCGCGTTGGGGTCGGCGCGGTCGCGGGAAACGGTGTACTTGGTGCCCAGCACGAAGGACTCGCGGCGGCCGGTGAGCAGCGCGCCGAGGATCTCCTCGCTGGCGCCGTCGCGATAGTTGATCGCCGTGTCGATCGTGTTGCCGCCGGCGTCGGCGTACAGGTCGAGGATGCGGCGGCACTCTTCCGGCGGGGCGCCGACCCCGCCCTGCTCGCCGAAGGTCATCGCGCCGAGGATGAGGTCCGAGACCCGAAGCCCGCTGGTGCCCAGCGTCCTGTACCTCATGACGCGGCGGACCCGGCGATCACCCGGGCGAGCTCGCGCGCGATCTCGTCGTCGGGTACGTCCCGGAGGTGCGTGTCGAGCGCCCAGCGGTGACCGGAGGGATCGAGGAACTGCCCGGTGCGATCGCCCCAGATGGCGTCGTGCACCGGTTCGAAGGCCGTCGCTCCCGCCTCGACGGCGCGCTGAAAGGCCACGTCGACGTCGGGGACGGTGAGGTGCAGCGCCGCGGGAGTGCCCCCGAGGCTCTTCGGCGTGCGGATGCCGGCCTCGGGCATCTCCTCGGCGACCGCGAGCGTGGTGTCGCCAAGCCGCAGCTCGACGATGAGGGCTCGCCCGTCGGGCAATGCCAGCCGCCTGACCTCGTGCGCGCCCAGCACCTGGATGTACCACGCCGCGTCGGTGTCGGTATCAGTCACCACAAGATGTATCGCGATGGTGGTCATGCCGGGACAATACACCCCGTCTGGACTACCCGTCTGGTCGGCGAGATCGGTCTCTTCCGTCTGGCGCGGGCAGACATTTGGTCCCCGAACCAGTAACCCGGACCAGGTGTCCTACGGTGAGGGGATGACGCGATCCCACGCTGCGGCATCGGCGCGGCGCGCGGTGGGCGACCCGCCGCCCGCGGAGCTGAGGTCCCGTCTGCTCGCCGCGCTGGAGGGGCTGCTCGCGCACCGCAGGTTCGACGCGGTGAGCGTCGCCGACATCGTTCGTGCCGCGGGCGTGTCGAAGGCCAGTTTCTACTTCTATTTCGCCAGCAAACAGGCAGTGCTCGCCGAGCTGGTCCGTCAGGCGGTCCGCCGGGGGCACGAGGCGGCACACCCCTGGACGGACCCCGATGCGGACGGGCTTTCGGACCCGATGGAGGGGCTACGCCTCGGCATCACCGACGGTGCCCGGCTGTGGCGGGAGAACGCCGGCGTGCTGATGGCGATCGTCGACAGCTGGGGTTCCGACGACGAGCTGCGGGTCCTGTGGCTCGATCAGATGAACACCTTCACCGAGGCCACCGTCACCCGGATCGAGGCGGATCCCGCGGCGCTCCGGCACCTCGGTGGCGCGGACATCCGCGCCACCGCCGCGGGCCTCACCTGGCTCGGTGAACGGCTGTACTACCTCGCCGCCGCCGGCGTCGCGCCGTTCGACGACCCGGACGTCCTGATCGCCACGCTGATCAACGCCTGGACCACCACGTTGTACGGAAGGAGCGCGACTGGCACCGGGCAGGACCGGCCGGCCGGTGTCGCCGCGAGGGGAGACGATAGCGGCGCCGTAAAATGACCCTGGTGCCAACGCTGCTCGTCGTTCATCACACCCCGTCCCCGACGATGCAAGCCATGCTCGAGGCGGTGCTGTCAGGCGCCCGGGACGACGCCATTGAAGGTGTGGATATCGTCGTGCGGCCGGCGCTGGCCGCGACCGCCGTCGACGTGCTCGCCGCCGACGCTTACCTGCTCGGCACTCCCGCCAACATCGGTTACATGAGCGGCGCGCTCAAGCACTTCTTCGACACCGTGTACTACCCGGTCTTGGAAGCGACGGTCGGGCGGCCGTACGCGTTGTACGTCCACGGCGGCAGCGACACGACGGGCGCGGTGCGTTCGGTTGAGTCGATCGCGACCGGTCTGCGCTGGAAGCGCCTGCGCGATCCGGTCACCGTGATTGGCACCCCGGACACCGCGGCCCGCGAGGCCTGCTGGGAACTCGGCGCCACCATCGCCGCCAGCCTGATGCCGTAGGTCCCGGCTGTGCCAGCCCGTGAGGTGGCCTTTGGCCTGTCGCGCAGGCGTGGACCGCGTCAGGGGAGTGGGCGAGGGCCGTCGATCAGGGCCCGCACGGGGACGACGAGCGGACTGGTCAAGGGGTGGCGTGGGGTGGCTGTGTGTCCTCGGCGGCGAGGACGGTGGTTTCGGTGCCGTCGGCTCAGCGCCACGGCACGCGCCGGCCTGGTAGGTGCGCTCCGCCAATCCAGCGGTCGATGCGTTGAGCGTCACGTGGTCGGCCGCGCCGGCGAGCACTCGTGCGCCGTGCTCGCCGAACTCGTCCGCCAGGCGGTACCACCTTGCCGCCGCCGGTGTCCGCCGTTCGACGACGAGGCGGTCCTGATCGACCATCGCGGTGAGCGTGATGCCGTAGCCGATGCTCAACCTCCTGATCGCCAGGCCGTTTCGGTCTGATCGGCGCTGAGATTGGGGCGAGGAACGCGCGGAGAGCGTATCGGGCCTCCTCGGCTCGTTGGCGGTCTTCGTCCACCCGTACTAATGTGCGTGCCATCACTCTGGGTATATATGACGTCGCTTTCGGTTGGACGAGTCGGAGGAGGTTCGTCGCGGCGATCCATTCCGGCTGGCAGGACGATCCAGGCTGGCGTGGGCGGAAATGATCCCAGGCGGAGAGGGCGATGTCGCGCGCGGAGATCACTGGAGCAGCTGCGACGGAGTGCGACGCACCGAACTGCGGCGCGACCGTTTTCCGCCGAATAGTCTATGTGTGGGCGGCAGTCGCGCCCACAGTCATGCTCGCTTCCTTCATCCTTCCCCCGCGCGCCGCTGATCTGGTAGTCCGCGCCTGCGGCATGGCCGCTATTGCGTTCCAGGGTGGATGCGAGCTGTGGTCGGCACGGCGAGCGAAGGGCGGCGAGCGACGTTGGCGACTGCTCCTGCTCGCCGGATGGATCGCGGTGGCAGCCGGCCTGGTCATCACTTCCGTCAGGGCGTTGTTCTCGGGCCAGGAGCCGGTGCCACCCTTGTCGGGGACGGAGCCGGCGTATCTGGCGTTCATTCCAGCATCCGTTGTCGCGCTGCTGGCTTTTCCCACCGACCCACTCAGCCCAGAGGACGAGCCGGTGCGCGGAGCCGGTCAGGGCGGCACCCATTGGCGGACTGTCACCGTCATGGACGCGGTGCTCCTCGTCAGCTCGCTGAGCCTGCTCGGCTGGGTGGTCATCCTCCGGCCTCTGATGCGTGCGCGAGCACCCGCACCAGCCAGTCTCGCGATATTGTTGGCGTTCGGCCTCGGATGTCTCCTGCTACTGATCACCGTGCTGCTCGTGGCGGCGTTCCGGCGCCCCCGCCAGAAGAAGTCCTTCGCATTGCTCGGTGGTGGGCTGGCCTCCATCACCGTACTTCTGCACGTGTCGCTCTACTTCGTCGCGATCGGCCGACCGGAGCCCCTGCAACTCGAAGCCGCTAACGTCATTGGCACTGTGATGATCGGGCTTGCCTGCATCACGCCACCACGGTCATCGACTGGCTCTGTAGTTGCCGCTTCCCCCCTAAGCCTCGAATCCGCTTCTGACGGCAGGGCCTCGTGGCACGTCCGGTGGACTGGCTGGCGGGCCGGACCCGGCATAGGCTGGGTGAGGATATTCCTCCCGTACATTCCACTGTCCGCGCTGGGCGTGCTGGCGGGCCTTCAGATGTCAACCGAGGTGCGGGTCGAACCGATCGAAATATACGGCATCTTCGCGCTCGTTTTGCTGGTGCTGATCCGGCAGATGCTGACTTTGGCGGACAACCAGAAGCTGCTGGACAGGGTTCAGCAGAGCCGTCGCCAGCTGCGCCACCAGGCGCTCCATGACCCGCTGACCGGGCTGGCGAACCGCGTGCTGTTCGGTGACCGGGTGGAAGCCGCGGTCGCTCGGCGAGCCCGCGGCCGGCTGGCTCTGCTCTTCTGTGATCTCGATGACTTCAAGATTGTCAACGACACCTTGGGCCATCCGGCCGGGGACGAATTGCTGAGGATAACTGCTCGGCGGCTGCTTGGTTGCGTACCGCCCTCGGACACGGTCGCCCGTCTCGGTGGCGACGAGTTCGCGGTGCTTTTGGCGGACGATGCCGCGGACGCCGAGGCGGTCGGCAAGAGGGTGGGCGCGGTGGTCCGGGCACCGTGCTTTCTTGCCGGGCAGCCATGCGCCATTCACGTGAGCCTTGGCCTGACAGTCGCTGTGCCGGGATCCCCGATCAGTGCCGAGGACCTGGTCCAGCAGGCAGATCTCGCCATGTACGCGGCCAAGCAGCGGGGGAAAAACAGTCTGGTCGTCTACGATCCTGACATCTTCGCTCACGGCCGGTCGCCGACGGCGCAACTCGCGCTGTGCCAGTTGCTGCGGGGCGATCCCGCCGGCGGCGTCATCGATGTCCTCTATCAGCCGATCGTCGATCTGATCCACCATCACACGGTCGCGTTCCAGGCTTCAACGTGCTGGCACCATCCGACGTTCGGGTCGCTCACGGCAGAGCAGATGGTCGCGGTCGCGAGCGGGGAGGGGCTAAGAGCACAGCTCGAACGGTTGATCATCGGCCGCGCGTGCCATGATATCGGCCACTACCGGAGGCAGACAGGTCAGAATGTCACCGTCTGCGTCAGCGTTTCGGCGGCGAGGCCGCCTGGTGACTTACTGCTTGACGTCGAGGCGGCGCTGGCGGCCTCCCGCCTCCCCGCCCAGGCCTTGGTCCTCAAGGTTTTGGACATGGAGTGCCTCGACGAGGAGGTCGCGCGCAGCCTGCGGACATGCGTCGCCCGTGGCCTGCGCCTCGCGCTGAACGGCATCGCCAGGAACCAGAACACCTTTCTGGCGCTCGACGAGCTGCCGATCCAGATACTTATGTTCGACAGCTCCTTCGCCGGCGGCCTAACAGGCAGCGCCAACCGGGCCGACCTGCTCCGCCACGCACTGCTCACCCTCGCCAAGGACCTCGGTCTCACGGTCGTTGCCACCGGCGTCCAGAACCGAGAGCAGGCACGCACATTGGCCCGCCATGGTTGCCGCTTCGGACAAGGACAGTTCTTCGGACCGCCAGCCGCACTGCCTGGTCAGCCGCCGCCTCACCGCAATGGCGAGACCGACGGCCGGGCTGGTTACGGAAACAGGAACGGGAACCAGTGGTAAGGAGTCAAACTCGGCCAGTGGGGCCCCGCGGGTCGTACCTCAATCCGGACCGAACCGTCACCAAAAGTGATGTTCACCTGGCCAGGGCTCGGCGCGCTTCTTGGCGCGATGAGCGGGACGAGCACCAGCGCGCCGGTGACGCGTACCCAGCCTGTTTCAGGTCTCCGCCCGCTGGTACCACGCGGCCGTCTCGGCGAGAGCGCGGTCCAGCGGCGTCGGCCGCTGGCCGAAGCGGGTCTCGAAGGCCGACGAGTCCACGACGAAGTCGCGGTCGAACTCGTAGAGCATCTCCACCGTCTCCCGAGCGCCTGGGTTGACGGCACCGACGAGGCGCAACTGCCACGGCTTCACCGCGACGAAGGCGGGCGCCACACCTGCGGCGCGCGCGGTGGCCTCGACGAGGGCGAGCTGACTGATCGCCGGGGCGGTCGGCGCATGCCATGCTCGCCCCCAGGCCGCGGGATCCTCGGCCACGCGTACCGCCGCCTCGGCGAGGTCGGGCACATAGGTGATCGCGTGCCGTGCCCGCGGTGAGCCAAGGATCTGGGCTTTCCCACCGGAGACGAGCGGGGCGAAGAACCGTTCGCCGAACGCCGAGTCGCGCACCCCGGCGCCGAAGAAGTCGCTGGCCCGAACCGCCGCGACGCGGACCCGGCCGGACCGGTGAGCGTCGAGCAGCTCGGCCCACATGGCGGCGCGCACCGCGCCCTTCCGGGTGGTCGGTCTCATCGGAAGGTCCTCGGTCATGGGTACGGACACCGGCCCGTACCCGTAGAGGTTCTCGATCGCCACGAGTACCGCGCCACTCGCCTCGCAGGCCTGGACGACGGATCGCTGGATGGCCGGGAAGTCCTTCCCCCACCGGTGGTATGCCGGTTGGGCGCACTGGAAGACCACGGTGGCGCGGCCGACCGCGCCGCGAGCACCGTCGGGGTCGGCCACGTCGGCCTGGCAGGGCTGGGTCCCGTCGATCGTGGTCCCCGATCTGGTGACGACGCGCGGACGGATCCCGCGGGCCACGAGCGCGGCCGCGACCGACCGGCCGACGGGGCCCGCGCCCAGGACGACGGAGGCGTCGAGGAGGTGCACCTCTTCACCATCTCCAATCACCATTCGAAGTTCGAACACTGTATGGAGACAGTAGCCAAACATTGTTTGGCGAGTCAATGGCGTTCGAAAGATCAAGCTTGTTCGACTAGGCTCGACGGCGTGAGCACCTCCACGGAGTCCCGACGCGACCGGCAGCGCCGGGAGCTCGTCGCGGAGATCACCGCCGTCGCCCGCCGTCAGCTCGACGAAGGCGGTCCAGGCAACGTGTCGTGGCGGGGTGTCGCCCGCGAGGTCGGCATGAACCCGGCCTCGCTCTACACCTACTTCGGCAGCCTCGACGACCTGTTCACCGCGTTGATCACGGAGAGCTTCCGGAGTCTCGCCGACGCTGTCCGCCAGGCGTTCGACGACAGCGCGGGCGCCGAGTCCGTCGACCGGCTCCTCGCCTGCGTCCGGGCATACCGAGCCTGGGCTGTCGCCAACCCCCGGCAGTTCAACCTGATCTGGACCGACCAGCTGCCCGGATACGCGGCCCCGGCGGACGGACCCACCGTGACCGCAGAACAGACGGTCTATCGGCCGTTCCTGCTGGCGGTCGGGGAGGCGGAGGGACGCGGCGACCGGCTGGCGGAGTTCGCCACGCTGCCCACCGACGACCAGCACCGCCTGCTGGGCCTGTTCGGCACCCTGCACGGCCTGGTGTCACTCGAGATCAACAGCCACCTCGCGCCGTCGATGGTCGACGGGGAGGCGCTCCTCGTCGACCGGATGACCCACGCCCTGCGGCACGTTCACCCGCCCCGGGACGGGTCGCACGCCGACGCGGCGGAGACATGACGCCCACCCGCCGACGGCGGTGATCGGTCGAGGGCGCCGCCGCCCGAACCACCGACAGTCGGTGTCGGGCTCGCTACAGCGACGGGTCGTCCGCGCATGTGGTGGCGAGGATCCCGGTATGCGTCGTCCGTCGGCGAAAGCCGCCTCGCTGCTCGTCCTGGCCGCGACGGTCATTCAGCTCGCGATCGCCAGCGTGGCGACCGGCCTGCCACAGTTCGAGGGCAAGGGGTTCGGCGCCAGGTTGGTGTTCTACCCGATCCTGATGCTGCTGGTGCCGACCGTGTGGTGGCTGACGCAACGACGGCGACCCGCGCCGCACGATCCGCCCTGGACGGGATTCGCCCTGGTGATGGCACCCTTCCTCGTCGATGTCAGCGGCAACACGCTGAATCTCTACGACACCGTGGTGTGGTGGGACGACGCCAACCACTTCGTGAACTGGTTCCTGGTCTGCCTGGGGCTCGGCCTGGTACTCGGCGTCTGGTCGGTGCGGCCGGTCTGGGTGAGCGGGGTCGCGGTGGTCGGGGGCGGGGCACTGCTCGCCCTGGCCTGGGAGATCGGCGAATGGTGGACGTTCATCCGGCACGGCACCGAACTGGCCACCGCCTACGAGGACACCCTGGGCGACATGACCCTCGGGACCTGCGGCGCGTGCGTCGCATTCGTCGTCCTGCGGCTGTACGCGAACGCGACCGCGAAGGGGCTCGCCGCGACGTCGCCGGCCAGCCAAGTCCAGCGCGTGGGCCTCACCCCGGAGGAATCGAGTTGAGCAAGGCGACGATCGTGGTGGAGGGCTCTTTCCGGGAGGGATACGAGGCGCACTTCGCGGAGTACTCGAGGACCGTGCGCGCGTATCTCGACAAGAACCAGGGGACGGTCATCCGCCGCCAGCTCGTCAAGAGGGCGCTCTACGGCTCCCATGCTCCCGACCTGGTCATGGTGATCGACTTCCCGGCGGAGGAGCTGGCTGAAAGGCTGTTCTTCGAGCCGGAATACCTGGACATCATCCCCTTGCGGGACCGGATTTTCGCGGACTTCAGGATGTACCTGATGGAAGACGGCGAGATCTGACGGCGTCGAGGGCCAGCGCGAGCAGGCGGTCGGCCTGGTCGGCGTCGCCGGTGCGGGCGGTCGCCAGCGCGATGCCGACGACGAGCTGGACGAGGTCGTCGGGGCTCAGATCGGGCCGTATGGTGCCCGTCCGCTGGGCGCGGCCGAGGAGATCGGCCGCGGCGCGCGTGATGGCCTGATGGCAGTCGACGGGGACTGTCTCGGGTCCCTCGGCCATGAACGCGCCGGCGAGACCCTGGTTGACGCGGGCGTGGACGAGGAACAGGTGTAGCCAGGTCGCCAGTGCGTCGTCGGCGGAGCGGGTGGCAGACAGCTCGGCCGCCTGTCGGCACAGCGTCTCGATTCGGTCCGCGAGTACGGCACTCAACAGCGCGGCCCGCGTCGGAAAGTGCCGGTAGAGGGTTCCCTGCCCGACCCCTGACCGGCGGGCGATCTCGACGAGGGACGCGTCGGGTCCAGCCTCGTCGAAGGCCTCGCGCGCGGCCGCGACCAGGCGTTCCCGGTTACGCCGGGCATCGGTGCGCTGGACGCGTTCCATAGGGCCTCGTCCACCCATCGCCATCCCTCCCTCCTCTCCGCCCACCCGTATAGACATCCGGACAGGGTGTCCGTATCGTAGCGAACGGAAACGGACACCCTGTCCGGATCGGATGGGACTGATCGCGTGAGGACTGAAGGAGCGCCGTGACAGCGGACCCAGAACACGAGCTCGGCCACGTCGGCGTCTGGACGTTCGCGCTCGACGGCCAGCCCGCCAACCGTGTGCGGGAGGCCGCCGCCCAGATCGAGGAGCTGGGCTACGGCGCACTCTGGTACGGAGAGGCGTTCGGTCGCGACACGGTCGGCCAGGCGTGGCTGCTGCTGTCGGCCACCCGGCGCATCGCCGTCGCGTCCGGCATCGCGAACATCGCGTTCCGCGATCCGATCGCCCTGGCGACCGCGGCACGCGCGCTGGGCGAGGCGTTCCCAGGGCGCTACCTTCTCGGCCTTGGCGGGCACCGGGTCGACGACAGCATCCACAAGCTGGATGGCTATCCGCTGCCCGCGTTGGGGAAGGCGGTATCCACCATGGGCGCCTACCTCGCGGCCATGGACGCCGTACCGGCCCACAGCCCGTCACCGCGCCCGGCCGTGCGCCGGGTACTGGCCGCGCTCGGTCCGAAGATGCTGTCGCTGGCGGCCGAACGGACATGGGGGGCGCACCCGTACTTCGTGCCCGTCGAACACACTCGGCGGGCGCGCGAACTCATGGGCCCCGAGGCGTTTCTGGGCGTCGAGCAGGCCGTCGTCCTGGACACCGCCGCTGACCGGGCCCGTCAGGTCGCGACCGCGCACGTCGCCGGCTACGTCTCCATGGCGCCGCATCAGGAGGCGAGCATGCGGCGGCTGGGCTTCGGCGACGATGACCTCGTCGACGGGCCGAGCCGTCGGTTGGTCGACGCGATCGTCGCCTACGGCGACGTCGAGGTGATTCGTGACCGGGTACGCCAACACCTCGACGCGGGCGCGAACCACGTCTGTGTCCAGGTCCTCACCGCGGACCCGACCGCGCTGCCGGACCGCGAATGGCGCGAGCTTGCTCCGGCGCTGCGCGGTCTCATACCCACGCCATAGCTCCATAGCCCATAGCCATAGGGATCGTGAAACACCCGCTCAACGGTCGAAGTAGTCCCTCAGCCCCGAGAGCAGCCGGTCGACGTCGCCGTCGTCGTTGTACGGCGCCAGGCCTACTCGCAGGCCGCCGGTGTCCCCGAGGCCGAGCCGATGGGAGGCCTCGTAGGCGTAGAAGGAGCCGGCGGGGGCGTTGACCCCGCGCTCGCCGAGGAAGGCCCTGATGCTCTGCGGGTCGTGGCCCTCGAGGGTCGTCAGGAGGGTGGGCGTGCGGCGCGCCGCTCGTGACCAGAGCGTGGCCCCGGGCAACTCGCGCAGCCCCGCCTCGATCCGTTCGCGCAGGACGTCCTCGTGGGCCTGCAGCGCCGCCATCGACGCGACGAGCCTCGCCCGCCGGTCCGTGCCCGTGCCCGCGGCGACGGCTTCGGGCGCCAGGCCGGCGAGGAAGTCGACGGCCGCGGTCGTGCCGGCCATCAGCTCGTAGGGGAGGGTGCCGAGCTCGAACCGTTCGGGGACCGCGTCGGTCGCCGGCAGCAGCTTGTCGGGGGAGAGCTGCTCGAGGAGCTCGGGCCTGCCGTAGGTGACGCCGCAGTGGGGGCCGAGGAACTTGTAGGGGGAGCAGGCGTAGAAGTCCGCGCCGAGGGCCGGGACGTCGACTGCCGCGTGCGCCGCGTGGTGCACGCCGTCGACGTGCAGCCAGGCCCCGACGGAGTGGACCACCTGGCTGATCGCGGCGATGTCGGGCATGGTGCCGATCAGGTTGGAGGCCGCGGTGACCGCGACCAGTCGCGTGGAGGGGGAGAGGACGCGCTCGATGTCGTCCGGCGCGAGCTCGCCGGTCTCGGGGTCGAAGTCGGCGAAACGGACCGTCGCTCCAACCGCCCGCGCGGCGATCACCCAGGGCCGGACGTTGCTGTCATGGTCGAGCCGGGTGACAACCACCTCGTCGGCCGGACCCCACCGTTTCGCGATCGTGCGGGCGAGGTCCATCGTGTTCTGCGTCATGCTGCGGCCGAAGATCACGCCGTTCGGCTCGACACCGAGGAGGTCGGCGACGGCGGCGCGGCAGGCGACGACGGCCTCCTCGGCGTTGCGTTCGCCGAGCGTCACGGTGCCGCGGTTGGCCAGCGGACGGGTGAGCGTGTCATAGACCGCGTGCGCCACGACGTCGGGCGTCTGTGAGCCCCCGGGCCCGTCGAAGTGGGCGGCGCCGGCGGCGAGCGACGGGAAGTGACCGCGGATCGCGGCGACGTCGTAGGCGGTGGTGACGCCCGGGGCGGCGCGGGGCTCGGTCATCCCCCAAGCCTGCCAGCACCGTGCAGTGGTCCGCGTCGGCATGGGTCGCCGCCGCCAGGGGAAATTCCATTAACACCGTCGACATTGTGAAGTAGCTTCGCGTGGCCGCCCGGGATGCGGACCGGTAGCGGATTCCGAAGGGCGAGTACTCCGGCGCCGGCCAATCGGCCGCGCTCCGGTCCACCGCGCTCCGGCTTGCGCAGCGCGAAGGCGGTGGCACCCACTGGATGCCACCGCCTCAAACGTTTCTGCGGGAGCGCCGTCTACTAGGCCGCCGCCAGCTGCCGGCATGCGGCCGCGGAGCGGCGGCAGGCCTCCGCACAGGCCGCCATCTGGCGGTCGTCGGGCATCTTCGCGCACATGTCGGCGCACCGGGTGCACATGTCCGCGCACATGCGGCACATGTCCTTCATGCTGCCCGACTCCCGCATGATCATGTCGGCGCACATCCCGCAGGTGTCGCTGCAGTCCAAGAGCATCCGCATCAGCGCGGCGTCCATCATCGCCCCGCCCTGGCGCATGCAGTAATCCATGGTGCTACGACACGCCGAGCGGGCGTCGATGCATGCGTCAATGCATTCCTGCATCTCGGCGGTACGCGCGGAAATAGTGGCCACTGCACTTCTCCTTAGCGAGGGTGCGCCTGATGGAAGCTGCCAAAAACGCGATCGCGGCGCGCCGCCATGAATGGGCGCACGATTCGTCGCGTGAGGCAATCGCAGCGTAGCACCGTGTGAAAGTGCCGGCAACGCGCCGTAAGGAGATCGGGTTTCACCGTCGGGCCATTCTTGGTGCGGCCGGATTTGGGCGCGATTCCGATTTTCTGCCGCCGTGTGGTGCGACGCACCCGCCGCCGCCTTCGGCCCGTTGGATTGGGAAGTCACGGCCGCGGGCCTCCGCGATGGCCGGCGCCCGCGCGATGGCCGGCGCTCATGCGATGGCCGCCTTCCGCGAGGATCTGTGAGTACCGGACCGACTCGCGCCGCACTGCCCGGGAGCATGACGATCCGGGCGTGGGTTCGGCGGCCAGGCCGCAGCGGAGGGCGGACGAGCCTCGGCGGCGGAGCGCTGGTGGAGGAGACGGGCGCATGCGGGCGATCAGGTCCGAAGACATGACGAGGCGCGGCGAGTTGTGCCTGGTGGAACTGGCCCGTCGCGGGCCCGTCCCGGGCAGGAGCCTGCGGTGACCACGTGGGAGTTTCTCTGGTACATCCCCAACGAGGTCCAGCCCGGGCACCGCGGCGACGACGCCGTGACAGGTCACAACAGTCTCGACACGCTGACCGCTCAGGCCCTCGCGCTCGAGCGGCACGGGTGGCGGGGCGCCCTGCTCGGAACCGGCTGGGGCCGGCCGGACACCTTCACCGTCGCGACGGCCCTGGCGGCGAGGACGACCAGCTTCGAGCCGCTGATCGCCGTCCGCCCCGGCTACTGGAAGCCCGCGAACTTCGCCTCCGCCGCGGCCACCCTCGACCACCTCTCGGGTGGGCGGGTGCGGGTGAACATCGTCTCCGGCCAGGACGACCTCCGGGCGTATGGCGACGGCGAGGCGGATCCGGCCGAGCGCTACGCCCGGACCAGGGAGTTCATCCAACTGGTCCGCAGGCTGTGGACCGAACGGAAGGTCACCTACGACGGCGACTACTTCCAGGTGGCCGGCTCGACCGTGGTTCCCAGGATCTCGGCCCGCCCGGGCCGCCCCCACCCGAAGCTGTATGTCGGCGGGGCCTCGGAGGCGGCGGAGCGGGTCTCGGCCACCGAAGCGGATGTCCAGCTCTTCTGGGGAGAGCCGCTGGACGGCATCCAGGAGCGCGTCGCGCGCCTGCGGGCGCTGGGCGAGAAGCTGGGCCGAGAGCATCCCCCGCTGGAGTTCGGGCTGCGCATCACGACCTTCGTCCGGGACACCACGGAGCAGGCCTGGGCCGACGCCGAAGCGAAGGTCGCCGAGCTGGCGGCCCGCCAGCGTGGGCGTCCTGGCCGCGACGGCCACGCGGGCGCGGTGGGCCAGCGGCGGCTGCTCGACCTTCAGGCACGCGGAGAGGTCCTGGACGACAATCTCTACACCGCACCGGGCAAGGTCGGCGGAGAGGGCGCCGGCACCACCTGGCTGGTGGGCTCGGCGGCGGATGTCGCGAAGTCCCTGCGCAGGTACGGCGACCTGGGGATCACCCACTTCATCCTGTCGGACACGCCGTACCTGCCGGAGATCGAACGCCAGGGCAGCCAGTTGCTGCCGCTCCTCCAGACGCCCGGGTGACGGCCAGGCTTGTCGGCGGTCGTCGGGGTCGCCTGAACACCTTCCCGTTGGTGTGGTCCGCGACGTCGAGCGCGCGGGTCAGGCCGATGCGGCGGGGCGTTGGCGGCGGATGCTACGAGGCGCGTAGCATCGTCGCATGCTGTTTCGGGTGCCAGAGGTCGACGCGGCCGATGAGCGGGTGCTGGTCGACCTCGAACGGTTCCGCGGCGAGCTGCGCCACCAGGTCGCCGAGCCGCGCCGTTGGCTGGGGCAGCTGCGGCGCAGCCTGATCGCGGGCGCCATCAGGGGGTCGAACACGATCGAGGGCTACACCGTCGACGCGGCGGACGCTGAGGCGGTCGTGGCCGGCGAGGAGATGCCGACGGCACACGACGCGCAGACCCGCGCGGCGGTCACCGGTTACGCGGACGCGTTGACTTATGTGCTCCAGGCCGCCCGGTTCGAGGTCTTCGCCTTTCACCCGATGCTCCTGTCGGCACTGCACTTCATGATGCTTCGTAATGATCTCGAAAGGTCGCCTGGCCGGTACAGACTTGGGCCGATCTGGGTGTCCGGTGCGCCGGACAATCCCCCGGTCTACACCGGGCCGGACGCCGAGCGGGTACCTGACCTCATGGACGAGCTGTGTGGCTGGCTCCAGGGCGGAGACCTCGATGCCCCCGTCGTCGTCCGGGCCGCAATGGCCCATCTGAACCTTGTCAGCATCCATCCCTGGCGGGACGGGAACGGGCGGATGGCCCGCTGCCTGCACACGCTGGTGCTCGCCCGGCAGCTGATCATCGCGCCGGAGTTCTCCAGCATCGAGGAATGGCTTGGATCGTCCCCTCACAACACCGCGATGTATTACGCGGCGCTTGGCGAGGCGCAGGGTGGGAGCTTCCAGCCGGAGCGCGACGCGCACGGCTGGCTGCGCTTCTGCCTGCGCGCCCACCACCTGCAGGCGCAGGTAGTCCAGCGCCGTCTCGACATCGCGGCCGAAGTCTGGCGGGTTCTGGCGGACCAGGCCGCGGCTGCCGGGCTCTCCGAGCGCACCGTAGCTGCCCTGTACGCGGCGACCCGTCCAGAGGGGGTGCGTCGTGCCACCTACATGCGGGACGAGGATCTGACCCGTGACCAGGCGATCCGCGACCTGCAGGGGCTCAAAGCAGCCGGTCTGATTGAGGAGGCTGGCCACGGCCGCACCCAGCGCTACCTCGCCACTGGCTCCGCGGCCCATGCCGAACGCTCCGTCCGCGCCGCGATCATCGCCAAGCCACTCCGCGACCCCTACAGCGCCTGATGATTCCCCCGTAGTGGTGCCGGCAATTGTTGTCTCAGCCGGCGAGCAGCGGATGGGTACCTTCGCGCATCTCTAGATATGTGCGCCCAGAACCGTCCGCGCGGCCAGGTGTGACTGCCGCGCGAGACTTCCCCTCCGTGGATCCGCCGACCCCCGAGCCGAGCGACGGCAGCTCCGCCAAACCGGTGGCCGACCCCTACGCCTCCGTCGGGCAGTTGTTCGGCGAGCACCGCCCCGGGCTGTTGCGACTCGCGGTCGTGCTGCTCGGCGATCAGCGCACAGCCGAGGACGTCGTCCAGGAGGCGTTCGTCGGGCTGATGCGGCACTGGTCGCGGCTGCGCGACCCGGAAAGCGCACATGCCTACGTCCGGGCCGCCGTCCTCAACGGCGCCCGCGGCGTGCTGCGCCGCCGGGCTGTGCTGGGCCGGCTCGGCGTCCGCCACGATCCTCCGATCTGGTCGGCCGAGTCGGCCGCGATGTTCCGGGAGGACCGTCGCGAGGTGATGGCCGCGTTGCGCCGCCTCGCGCCGCGGCGCCAGCAGGTCCTCGTGCTGCGCTACTACCTGGACCTTTCCGACGGCGAGATCGCCGACATGCTCGGTATCACGCCCGCGACCGTCCGCTCCACCGCGACCCGCGCGCTGCGCGCGCTGGCCCGCCAGCTCGGGGAGGGGGCGCAATGACCGCCCTCGAGGACCGACTGCGCGACGCGACCTCCGCGGCGGCGGAGCTGGTGACCACGACGTCCGTACCCGCGGCGTGGCGCGTGACCGAACCCGTCGCGATGTCGCCTGCGGGCCTCGCCCGGCAGCGCTGGTATGAACGCGGCGTCCCTCGGGGCGACGTCCCTCAGGGCGGCGCGTCGCGGGGCGGCGCACAGCGGGGCGGCGAGGCGCGCCGTCGCGCCCGCTGGCTTGTGCCGGCGCTGATCGCCGTCGTCGTCCTGCTCGTCGTCGGCGGCACGGTTCTGCTTCCCCGCGTGGTGCGGCAGCCGGACCGGACGCCGGCCACGACGGGTGCCCCGGCCGTCTCGCCGGCCCGCTACTTCGTCACGAACATGGGTGG
This sequence comes from Pseudofrankia saprophytica, assembly GCF_000235425.2. Lineage (NCBI taxonomy): Bacteria > Bacillati > Actinomycetota > Actinomycetes > Frankiales > Frankiaceae > Pseudofrankia > Pseudofrankia saprophytica. Next base: position 6,318,732 of record NZ_KI912266.1, on the reverse strand, counting down.
GGCCGGCACGGGCTATATGGAGATCGCGGTCCGCGACGCGTTGACCGGGGAGGTCACCGACTCGGTGCCACCGCCCGGCGGGACCGAGTTCTCCGCCGTCTCCGCGACGGCCGACCCGCGGGTCTTCTACGTCACGGGCAACGCCGGCCTCGTCGCGGCCAGGGCCTACCGGCTCACGATCGACGCCGCCGGGAAGGTCGTCTCGCTGAGCGAGGTGAACACCGGCTCGCAGCCGTGGAGTGGCGGCTCGTTCGCCGCGTCCTCGGACGGGAGGCGGCTCGCGTACCCGGCCCCGTCCCCCGTCACGAACGGCAAACTTCCGCCGGCGGGGATCGATGTGGTGGACGTGCGGACCGGGCACGCCACGCACTTCACGGCGGACCGGCCCGGCGGTACGACGGACCTGAGCTGGTCGACAGACGGGCGCTACCTCGCCTTCCAGTTCAGCGACATGGGATACAAGCAACCAGCCGACAAGGCCGGACTGTGGCTCCTCGACACCACGGGACCCGGCGGTGACCTGCTCGCGAACGCGCGGCGCGTCGTCAGCTGGCGGGCGGGCGGCAACGGCTACGCCTCGTCGATCCTCAGCGGCGACGGCGAGACGATCTACGCCATCGACGCCCAGCAGCGCGCTGACGGCACCCCGGTCACCCGCGTCATCGAGCTGGACGCCGCCACCGGCAAGCAGCTCCGGATCCTGTTCGAGCGGCCATACGTCAACCACGGCAACACCGTCTGGACCTTCTTCGAGATGGCGCTTGACCCGAGCAGCCGTCTGCTGATGGTCGTCGACGGAGCCGGCGGCGCCTACCGCGTCGACATCGCGACCACCCATGCCACCCGCATTCCGTTCCCGCGGGGCACGATGCCGAACTCGATCGCGTGGTGACCCGACCCATGGCCGCCCTCGAGGACCGCCTGCGCGACGCGACCGCCGCGACAGCCGACCTGGTGACGACCGATCCGGCACCCGGAAGGGCGCCGGTATCGCCCGCCAGCCTGGCTCGGCGGGGTCGGTATCGGAACTGGTACCGGCGGAGCGAGCCGCGCGCGGGCCGGGCGCGGCGTCTCGTGCCTGTGCTGGTCGGCGTCGTCGTCCTGCTCCTGGTCGGCGTCTCGGCGATCGTGCTGCCCCAGGCACTCCGTAAACCGGGCGACCCCTGGGCGGCGGCCGTCGCCGAGGCCGGATTCCCGGCTCGTTACTTCCTCACGAACATCGCCGACGGGCAGTACCAGGAGATCGCCGTGCGGGACGCGCTGACCGGCGCCGTCACCGCGAGCGTCCAGCCGCGGTCGGGGGAGTTCTTCACGGCGGTCGAGGCGACGGGCGATCCGCGCGTGTTCCACGCCTTCGCCTACGACCATGCCACGCCCAGAGGGTTCGCGTACCGGTTGACGATCGACGCGGCGGGCCACGAGGTCTCGCTGGTCCGGGACGGCACCATCAAGCCGATCTTCGGCTGGGGGACGGACGGGCCCCTGCCACCGCAGCTGCCGCCGAACACCTCGCCTCCGACGCGTCTGCAGCTGGACACCATGATCACCCCGCTTCTTGGTGTCGGCGGCACCCGGGTCTACGTCATCGCCGCCCAGCAACGTTCCGACGGGACCCCGGTGACCCGCGTCGTCGAGCTGGACGCGGCCACCGGGCGTCAGCTACGGGTTCTGTTCGAGGAGCCGAAGGAGAACCGAGGCAACGACCTCTGGACGTTCACCGAGATGGCCCTCGACCCGGCCGGCAAGCTCCTGATGGTCATCGACGGCGGCGGCGCCGCCTACCGCATCGACATCGCCACCGCGAGGGCCACCCGCCTGCCGTTCCTGCGCGGCACCAACCCCAACTCCATCGCCTGGTAGCTTCGCCGGATCGCGGAGGGAGAGAGGACCAGTTCTGCCGACCTGGCGACAACGCGCTAGGCGTCAGCCTCCGCCCTCTCCCCTCCGCGATGGTCGAGGGCCCACTGGTTGAACGCGAGCAGCTGCTCGTGCAGCGAGGTTCCGCGGTCGGTGAGGGAGTACTCCACCCGGGCGGCGCGGCCATCGAGGGTCGTGCGGCGAACGTATCCCTCGGCTTCCAGGACGCGCAGGGTTCTGGTCAGGACGCGGCGGCTGATCGTTTCGATGGCGCGGTCGAGCTCGTTGAAGCCATAGGGATGGTCGGCCAACAGTCCGATGACCACCGGGCTCCACTTGTTGCCGACGCGGTGCAGCACGCCGGTCACCGGGCATTCCCGGCGTTGCTGCTCGGTCACGACCACTGCCACGGCGGTCCTCCGACCCATGCGGTTCTGGGAGCCACACGTGTCCAGTTGCTTCTGCCACGACCCACGGCAAGCCGCCGAGACCCGTCAGCGGGTCCTCGGCCGCGCCGCCGACACGGACGCCCTGGTCGTCCCCGCCCATTTCGCTGGGGAACGGGCCCTGCGCATCCGCCGCGACGGCAGCCGGTTCACGCCCCGCTAGAGCCGCCAGCCCTCAGCCCAACCCGACCGTCGAGAAGCGTGTCGTCGTGCCTCCGGCGGGCCGACAACAGGTCGTCGAGGTTGTCCCGGGCCCAGTTCCGGGCCGCTTCGACCAGCTGCAGAAGCGACCGGCCGAGTGCGGTCAGCTGGTACTCCACCCGGGGCGGGTTCTCGTCGAAGGCGCTTCTACTCACCAGGCCATCACGCTCCATCGCGCGAAGGGTGTCGGTTAGGACCTTCGCGCTCACCGACCCGAGGTTCTGCTTTAGCTCGGTGAATCTCCGTGGTCGGGCCTCGAGGCACAGGATGACCATCGCGGTCCACTTGTCGCCGATCTGTACCGGGAAGGCACTCATCGGGCACGCCGGGTCGAATGTCGGGGCGTCGGCCGTCTTCTCCACTCCGTCCACTCCGCCAACGGTAGCCAGTCACGTTGCGGTAACCGGCCTACCGGTCCCTAGCTTGGCCGCCATGACAGGAACACAGTTCACCGCGGCGGTACCCCGAGCGGCCGCGTCGGCGCGGGTCGCCGTGCTCGGTGCCGGTGGTCGCGCGGGACGAGCCGTCAGCCAGGAACTCCTCGCCCGGGGACACCGAGTGACCGGGGTGGTCCGCGACGCCCGTCGACACCGCTGTCTCGCGGACCAAGGTGTCGAGGTGGCCGAGGCGGACGCCACCCGCGGCGCCGACCTCCTCGACGTCCTGCGTGACGCCGACGTCGTCGTGGTCGCCGTGACGCCCTTCTCGGCGCCGCCGCCCTCGTTCGACGGCTTCGACGAGGCGTTCTACGAGCACGTCGTCGCCGCGGTCGTCGGCGCCGCACGGACGTCGCCACCCGCCCGGATCGTCACGATCGGGCTGTTCGCCACCCTGCCCCTGGCCGACGGGCGAACGGTCATGGACGACCCCGACGTCTTTCCACCGCCGCTGCTGCCGTTCGCGCGCGCGCATGCTCGTGAGCTGCCCGCGTTGCGCGGCCTTGGCACCGAGCTCGACTGGCTGGTCGTGACCCCACCGGCCGGCCTGCGGGCCGACGGCGCCGGTGACGCGGCGGGCTACCTTCTGGTCGAACCGCCGGTCGGCCACCGTCTGTTCGAGGGTGTGCTCGGCTACGGCCAACTCGCCCAGGCCATCGCGGACCAGGCCGAAACCCCGACCTTCCACCAGACCCAGGTGGCCGTTCTGCCCGCGTGAGGCGGCGTGGGTCAGTGCCCTGGGTCGGTGGGGAAGGGAGGTATGCCGCTCCAGGAGTCGGGGCTGCCCGCCGCGGTGTCGTGATTCGACGAGACCAGGAGGCTGGCGGCGAGCGCGCAGATCCAGACCGCGACCGTGAGGGCCAGCATCCGCTCGAACAGGCCTTCCTGGGAGCCGGGCGCGTAGGGGCCCTGCGAGGCGGTGGCGATCAGCAGTATCGGGCCGAGGACACGGGCGCCGAGCATCACGGGTCGAAGGCGACGCCAGCGAGGAATTTCGCGCATGCGTCGCCAGAGGGGAAAGGGCGCGACGGCGAGCAGGGCGATGAGGGCGCCCGAGGCGATGGCGTCGGTCAGTCCTCCGGCACTGTAGAGATGCTGGTGGACGCCGCAGGCCGTGTCGGCGAGGCGGCAGGGGAGCCGGGGAAAGATGACCAGGTAGGCCACGGCTCCACCCGCCAGCATCCACGGGGCATATCTGGCCGTCCTGCCCGCGGTGGTCAGCGCGGGCCGTAGCCCGAACAGCGCGAAGGCGATCGTGCCCAGACCGGCCAGAAGCTGGCAGGTGATGGGGAGCCAGGCGTGTGGCGCGGTGAGCGCGGTCTCGTCACTGATCGAATCCCGGACCGCGTCGTAGCGGGGGCCCTGCCAGGTGCCCGCGAGCAGCCAGCCGACGGTGAAGACGAGCTGCGCCGCCAGGCCCACCGCACCCCAGAAACGCCGGGAGGTCACGGGGCGGGCCGCGATCGAGGGGATGCCGGGCGCGTGGCTCGTCATGCCTGCTGCTCCCGCCACCAGGCGTTCCCGCGTGCTGGTGCCGGTGGCGTGACCGCGCCGTCCGTCAACCGCCTGGCGAGTGCCGAGAACGTCCGGACCTCCGCCGGCGTCCATGCGCTCACCCAGGTGGCGAACAGCTTCATGCCCTTCGCGGCCAGGTCGTCGAGCTCCGCCTGGCCTGCCGCGCTGAGCGCCACCCGGTACGACCGGCGGTCGTCTGGGTCCGGGTGGATCTCGATCTTTCCGGCGGCTTCGAGTGCCTGGATCCTTCGGGTCACGGAGGGGCGCGGGGAGCTGAGAGCCTCGGCGATCTCGCTCGGGGGGAGGGCACGGCCGTCGGCAAGCAGCTGCATGACGGCGACCAGCTCGGTGTCGAACGCCCTGGCCTGGCCGCGCCGGATGAGGTTCACGAGCGCCATGACCGCGCCGGAGAACTCCTCGATGTCCGTTCGTTCGTGCATGCGCCCGACCATACGATAGTTAATTCCAGATAGCAACTATCTAGACGTGATCCGTATGGGCCGATGCCCGGACGGCGGGGATCAGGGCGGCGACCCGCTCGAGCTGGTCGCGTTGGGAACGCAGATCCAGAGCACCCAGGCGGGCGACGATGTGCCGCGCGCCGCCGGCGACGTACCGGGCCAGCCCCGCCAGGACCTGGTCGGCGGAGCCGGTGACCACCGCCTGGATCTTCTCCAGCTCCTCCAGCGGCATCCCGTAGGTGGCGCGCGCGTAGGCGTCCAGCGCCTGGCGGCCGCTCTCGACGTCGTCGTCGATCCGTACCGAGACGAACAGCGCGGGGGTGATGTCCTCGGCGGCGCGGCCGGCGTCGGTCGCCGCCGTGCGGACCTCCCGAAGCCCGGACGCGTAGTCGGCCGGGTCGGGCGGATAGGGCAGCCACCCGTCGTACGCCCGCCCGGCGCGGGCCAGCGCGGCCTGGGTCGCGCCCCCGAGCCAGATCGGCGGCCCGCCCGCCCGCGGCGGCCTGGTCGCGGGCGGGACGTCGTCGAACCTGAGGATCTCGCCGTGGAACGAGCCGGCGCCGTTCCACAGCGCCCGCCACAGCGCGACCGTCTCGTCCAGCCGGGCGAAGCGCCGTTCCCACGGCACCTCGGAAAGGGTGTAGAAGGGCCGGCCGAAACGACCTGGGAAGCCCGCGCCCACCGCTACCGTGAGCCGGCCACCGGACAGCAGGTCGACCGACGCCAGGGACTGGGCGGCCTGGATCGGCCGGCGCAGGAACGGCAGCAGTGCCCCCGTTCCCAAGGTGACCGCCTCGGTGACCGGGGCGAGCGCGGCCAACATCGTCAGCGCCTCGATGCGCGGGCTGATCAGCGAGTCGTTGACGAAGAGCGAGGAGAATCCCAGGCGTTCGGCCGCACGGCCGAACGTGACCAGCTCTCGAGGGTCGCCGTCCGCGCCCCACTGGGCGGCCCCGGTCGGAAGAAGCACACCGATGTCCATGCCGCCGATGCTCACGGCCGGCGCGGACGGCGACAATTCCCGCCAGGGAATGGCCGGGCGCCACCGACGTCGTTAGAACAGGCGGGTGGAGTTCCCCAGCGCGCTACGCGAACGCCGTACCCGCCGCCATCTCAGCCAGCTCGACCTGGCACTGCGGGCGGGCACCACCCAGCGGCATCTCAGCTTCATCGAGTCCGGCCGGTCCGCCCCAGGCCGGGGGCTGGTGGTGCGCCTGGCCGAGTCACTCGAACTGCCCCTGCGGGAGCGCAACGAGCTGCTGCTGGCGGCCGGGTACGCGCCCGTCTACCCGGAGAGCGTGCTCAGCGACCCGGTGTTGGCCCCGGTCCGCACCGCGATCGACCACATCCTGCGCGGGCACCTGCCGTACCCGGCGCTGGTCGTGGACGGCGCCGGTGACCTGATCGCCGCGAACGACGCCTTCGACCTGATCACCGAAGGCGCCCGGCCCGAGCTCGTCGGCCCGGGCCGGAACGTCTACCGCCTCGCGCTGCATCCCGAGGGCGTGGCGCCCCGCATCCGCAACCTCGCCGAATGGGCACGCCACATCCTGGCGCGCCTCGGCCACCTGCCGGAGCTGCGCGCCGAGCTGATGGGGTACGTACCCGACCTGGGACCGTCCGACGGGCTGCTCGGTTTCGCGGTCCCGCTCCACCTGGCGTCATCGCGCGGCGAGCTGCGCCTGATGACGACGGTGACGACCTTCGCCACCGCCGTTGACGTGACCCTCGCCGAGCTGAAACTGGAGGCGTTCCTGCCGGTCGACCCGGCGACGGCCGAAGCTCTCGCGGCGGCCGCCGGGGCGGCGCGCCCCGCGGCTGGAGATCAGACTCCCGGGAACATGTAGTCGGTCCTGATCCGGCCGTCGTCGTCGAGCACGACGATCTCCAGGCCCCCGCCCACCACGTCGCCGGTGTCGACGGACACGGCCTCCCAGCGGAACTCGACGACGTCGATCACCTGGCGGGCGCGACCACGGTTGGGACTGGTGCTGGGACGTCTACGACGCCGAGGTCTACGGCACCTACCGGGTGCTACGCGGCGGCGGGTGGGCCGACGAGCACCGGAGCTGCCGGGCCTCCGTGCGGCGGCGCAGCCATCCGAGCTACCAGGTCGACGATGTCGGCTTTCGGGTCGCGCGTTCTGGCCCGGCCTGATCCGTGCATCCCGGCGAGCGGTCCCGCCATCCCGAGGCCCGGCCGAGATCGTGTGCGATCACACCTGACGGGTGATCGATTCGGCCTCAACCGGTGCCGTCGGCGCTGACCTGCCTGCCCGGCGAACCTGGCTCAGCGCGTTCGATGAGGGAGGCCAGGCCGTCGAGGACGCGGGCGAGGCCGAAGCGGTACGCGTGGTCGGGGTCGTGGGCGCTGCCGTGCGCCTCGCCGGCGGCGGTGCCGACCCGGCTGGCCAGCGGATAGCGCCGTTCGTCGAGCACCTGGACGAGCAGCGGGCCGACCCGCTCCCACCACTGCGCGTCGTCGCCGGCTGTCGCCGCGGTGGCCGCCTGGTGCGCCTCCCTGGCATTGGCCTGGACGAAGGACAGCAGGTAGGTCAGGCAGTCATCCATCTCGACGTCGGCGAGGCCGAGCCCGTCGAACGCGGACAGCTCGTGCTCGTACTTCGCCATGAGGCCGGGCCCGAGCGGCGGGCGGAGGGTCGAGATCCCGGCGGCCCAGGCGTGCGCGGCGAAGAGCGCCCGGTTCTCGTCGGCGACGGCGGTCAGCCGTGCGCGCCACGGCGCACCCGTGGTGTCCGTGCGTGGCATCCGGCTGTAGACCGCGTCCAGCATCAGGTCGAGCAGCTCGGCCTTTCCTGGCACGTAGGTGTAGAGGGTCATCGGCACGACACCGAGTGCCCGGGAGACCGCTCGCATGGTCACCGCGGCCAGCCCCTCGCGGTCGGCCAGCCCGATGGCGGTGTCGACCACGGCCGTCAGTTCCAGCCCCCGGGCCGGTCCACGACGCGACGGTGCCAGCGGCTTCCCCCACAGCAGCGCCAGCGTGCGTGCCGGGTCACCAGATCCCGAGCGCTCATCCGTCACCTGGCCATCTTCGTACATCGAACGATGTACGATGTACGATGTACGCCGTACAGAGTTGTCGATCCCGAAGGGCCCACCATGAAGATCACCTCGGCCGCGGTCTCGCTGAACGTCGACGACGTGGCGGCGTCGGCGGGATTCCTGACCCGGCACTTCGGCTTCACCGAGCAGTTGGCCGCGGAGGGATTCGCCTCCCTCGCCCGCGACGACGCCTGCCTGAACGTCGTCTTCCTGCGCCGCGGCCTGCCGACGCTTCCCGCCGACCAGCGTGACGATCGCGCGGGCGGGCTCATCCTCGCCTTCGTCGTCGACGACCTGGAAGGCGAGCTCGCCCGGCTGCGGAGCGAGGGCGTGGTGATCACCATGCCGCTGACCGAGGAGGAGTGGGGGGAGCGGGCCTTTCAGGTTCGCGACCCCAACGGCATCATCGTGCAGTTGGTCGACTGGAAGGGATCGGGCGCCCAGTCGGCGGCGGTCGAGGCGTAGCGAGCCGCGAGTTCGGTGCGTGACTCGATCGGACCCGGGACGCGCCCCCGCGCGCGGCCTGCGTCGCCACAGCGGGTCAGCGGGTCAGCCGGACAGGGAGGCGTGCCGTTCCAGGAACGCGGCGACGTCCTTCTCCGACTCGATCGGCAGCGGATACACCAGGAGACGGTCGACCCCGAGCTCGGCGTACCGGCGGGCGGCGGCGGCGGTGACCTCGATCGGATCGAGCTGCATATAGATGATCTCTAGCCGGCCGAGCCGGGCTGGTCGCTCGACCTCGGCCGCCGCCGCGGCCAGTCCGGACAGGTGGGTGGTCAGGTCGGCGGGGGTGCCGTTGCCGAACCACGCGTGCCCGCGAGCGACCGCGCGTCGGTAGGCGGCCGGGCTGTGGCCGCCGATCACGACGCGCGGGCCGCCCGGGCGCACGGGCCGGGGATGCGCGTCGACGTCCTCGAACGAGACGTACTGCCCGCTGTAGGCGGGCCGGGGATCGAGCCAGAGTGAGGTCATCGCGTCCAGGTACTCGTCCGTGCGCCGGCCGCGCCCGGCCATCGGCACTCCGATGGCGGACATCTCCGGCTCCAGGTAGCCGGCCCCGACGCCGAGCAGCGTCCGCCCTCCGCTCAGCACGTCCAGGCTCGCCACCTGCTTCGCCAGAACCAGCGGGTTGCGCTGGGGAAGGATGATGATTCCGGTGCCCAGCTCGAGCCGCTCGGTGACCGCGGCCACGTAGGTCAGATGGATCAGAGGGTCGAGGATCGGGTCGGTCGCCTCCATCGGCGAGGCCGGCACCCGGGGGCTGGGCAGCACGACGTGCTCACCGGCCCACCAGGAGCGATATCCCAGCTCCTCGGCCAGCCGGGCCAGGCGGACGGTCGCCTCCGGACCGGCCGTCGCCTTCGCGTTCAGACCACTGACACCGAGTTCCACGTTCGCGCTCCTCTGCACTCTGCTCGTAGAACCAGAACCTCTGCTCGTCGAACCTCTGACCTGACGTCGTCTCGTCAGGCCGGCAGGTCGAGGACGGCCTTGCCCGCGACGCGGCGCGACAGCAGCGCCTGGGCGGCCTCGGCGGCCCGCTCCCAGGAGCCCCGCCAGCCGATCTGCGGGTCCAGCTCGCCCCGGTCGAGCAACCGGACGAGATAGCCGAGGTCCTCGGCCAGCTCGGAGCCGATGACGAACGGCTCGATCCGCCGGTCGCCGGACCGGTGCCGTTCCGCCTCGAAGTCGATGGTGGTCGGCTGGCCGGACGCCTTGCCGATGGCCAGCGCGACACCACCCGGCTCGAGCAGCGAGAACGCCTCGGCGAGCTGCTGTCCGCCGACGTTGTCGAGAACCCCGTGGACCGTTCCGGTCGCGTTCGCCGGGCCGATGATGATCTCGGCGGCACCCAGGCTGTCGAGCCCCTCGCCGCGCGCCGGGCTCCCGACCGACGCGACGACCTCGGCGCCGGCGCGGGCGGCCAGCTGTACCGCGAACCGCCCCACCCCACCGGAAGCTCCGGTGATCAGCACCCGGCGGCCGAGGACCGAACCCAGCCGGCGGACCGCGCGCAGCGCGGTCACCCCGGCGACGGGCAGCGCCGCCGCCGCGCCTGGATCGAGCGTGACGGGCAGCACCGCCAGGTCCGCGGTGGAAACGGCCCGGCGGCGCGCCCAGGCGCCGTCCCAGCCGAAGGTCACGACCGGCGTGCCGGGTGCCGGGCCAGAGCCGTCCTCGGCGGCGGCGGCGACAACCCCGGCGGCGTCCCACCCGTGGACCTCGCCGGGCTGGGCGCGCCCCGCCCGGTAGGCCAGCTCGCCGAAGTTCAACGAGATCGCTCGAACGTCGACCAACGCCTGATCGGGCCGGAGAGCCGGTTCGACCACCTCCGCCAGCCGGAGGCCGGCCGGCCGGTCCGGGTCGTAGACGAGTGCCTGCATGGTCGCCTTCCCTGGGCCTGGGCATGGGTATTGGGCACTGGGAACTGGGCACTGGCACTGGGAATTGGGGCGGTCGGTAGCCCCGCCAGACCACCGTGCCTGGTTCCTCGGCGTTGGTCCAAGACCTGTTGTTATAACCAGTGGTTATGGACGTGCATGTGCGGGATCTCCGTTACTTCTTGGCAGTCGCCGAGGAACAGAGCTTCTCCCGGGCGGCGAGCCAGCGGTTGTTCATCTCGCAGCCGGCGTTGAGCAAGCAGATCCGCCAGCTGGAGCGGTCGTTGGGGACCGCTCTGTTCGATCGGGACCGGCGGACGGTCCGGCTGACCCTGGCCGGAGAGGCCCTGCTGCCGCATGCCCGGCGGCTCACCGAGGACTGGGAGGCGGCGCTGCTGGCGGTGTCGGAGGCGTCGACCCAGGCCGGGACGACGGTGCGCGTCGGATTTCAGACGCGGATAGGTCGTGGGCTCATCCCGACCGTCACCGCGCGGCTGGAACAGCGCCTTCCCGGCTGGAAGCTGATGTTCCGCCAGGTCTCCTGGGCCGATCCCACGGTTGGCCTGGGCAGTGGCGAGGTGGACGTCGCGATCGCCTGGCTGCCGGTGCCCGACACCGGCGCGCTGTCCTGGCGGGTCGTGGCGCGCGAGGACGTCTGGGTCGCGCTCGCGCCACGGCACCGCCTCGCCGGCCTTCCCACGGTGCCATTCGCCGAACTGGTCGACGAGCCCTTCATCGCGCTGCCGAGGACGGCCGGCGCCCAACGGGACTTCTGGCTCGGGGCGGCGGCCCGGCAGTCCCCGGCCGTCATTGCCGGCGAGGCCGAGACCGCCGAGGAGTCATTCGAAGCGGTCGCCTCCGGACTGGGAATCACTCTGCTCTCCGCCGGAAACGCCGAGATCTACCACCGCGACGACGTCGTCTGCCGGCCGGTCAGCGGACTGCCGCCCAGCGAGCTGGCCGTCGTCTGGCGCACGGTCGACAACCGACCGTTCGTCGACGTCTTCGCCGACATCTGCCGGGCCTGCTCTCGACAACCCGCCTGACAGTCCGCCGCGTCAACCAGGACTTCACCCTTCTGCACCCCGGTGTCTAGCCGGTGACCTCGGAGATGAGGTCCTCGATGGGCAGGACCGAGGGAAGCCCCGGGGACTCGGGGTCGAGGAGGCGGGCCTGGCCGGACTCCTCGCGGTAGAGGCCGGCCAGCACGCCGACAACGGCGTACTGGTTGGTGGTGTCCTCTCCCGGGCGCTCGAAGGCGTCCAGGAACAGGAAGTACGGGGTCCCGGGCCGCAGCAGGATCTCACCCAGGACGTGGGAAACGGTTGTATCGCCACCCGGCTCCGGGACCTCGGTTCCCGGCGCGGCCCCGGTCTGCCGGACCCGGATCGTCTCCGGGACGTCTCCGCGGATGGTCTGTGTCACGTCGACGTCAGTGATCGTGAAGGGCAGACCCGAGATCGCGACGACCTCGGTCCGGTCGGTGGCGCACACCCGGACCACCGCGTCCGAGGCGGCCGTGAGCTCGCGGATGGTCCGGAAGGACTCCGCCCGGTCCACGGTGGTGGACCAGTCCCGCAAGTCCGTCGCGCCCTCGTCGGCCGCTGCCGGCGGCGACGCGTCGCAGGCCGCCGGCGCGGAGTCAGCCGGCGCTGAGTCGGCGGTTGTCGGCTGGCCACAGCTGGCGGCACCCGCCAGTGCGAGGATGGGAACAACCAGTAGCAGGCGACTGGCGTACGAGAACATCGCATCTCCAAGACCAGGACGATCGATATCGCTATCGACGCGGCCCGCCATCCGTCGGTTCCGCGCTGGCGCAGGTCCTGACCCGTGACGACTCTGGCGTCCGGCTCGTCAGCTCGACCAACGGCTACGCCTGACGATCAGGCTGGCGGCGTCGTGCCCCCGGTGAGGGAGCCCGAACGGGACGCCTCCGGTACTGTCTCGGGCCTGCTGCCCGTCAAAAGGCGTGAACCGGATAAAATGCCGGTCGATGGGAGAGATTGGAGCGTCGGCCATAACTGGCGCTCAGTGGCGGTGGTGCACCGACGTAAATAGGCAGAGGATGTGACCGAGGACACCTCGGTGCGCTCTGTGGTCTGGCTGGTGCTGGTGCCGTTGGCCGCCGCGGCGACCGCTTTCGTGTGCCAGCTGCCGGCAGGCGGATCCGATCCCGCACTGGTAGCGCTAAACGTGCTCATTTGTAGCGTCTTCGCGCTGGTTGGCGCCATGATCGCCCGTGACCCGCGGATGTTCGGCCTCGGCGCATGCCTTGTGCTGTCTGGCCTCCTATGGGCGAGCCGTTGGCTTTACACCTGGGACGGCGGAGTGTGGGCCTACCTCGGGTTTGAAGGGTGGGTACTGTTCTGGGTTCCTACCGTCGTCGCCGTGCTGACATATCCCACCGGCCGGACGGACGGCCGCGTCGAGCGGGCCTTCCTTCTTGTCACGGTCGTGGGACTGCCGGTCACCTGGAACGCCGCCGCCTTGTTCACGACCGCGGAATGGGTCGAATACCCCGCAGGCGCCTGGTGGCCCACTCTGGTGACCTCGTTTCCCCTGTCCCAGGCGACCCAGACCGGGGCTGTGCTCTTCACGACCGCGCTCGCGGTGACGCTGCTGGTCCTGCTGGTCCGCCGAGTCAGGCGAGCGTCGCGTCTGGACAGGCACCTGCTGATCCCGATCTTCGCGACGTTCGTGGTCGCTGGCCTGGCCGCCAGCCAGGCCACGTGGTACCTGGCGGACTTCACCCGCTCGCGCATCAGCCTGGGCCAGCTCCCGTCGATGCTGTCGGTTCTCGCCGTCCCGGTCGCCTTCGGTGTCCTGCACCTGCGACGCCAGATCGCCCACGCGGAGGTCGGCCAGTCGTTGGCCGAGCTGCTCGTCGCCTCGACTCCCGACCGGGCGACGGGCCGCACGGGCCAGTCACGCTCCAGCGCCGGCCTCGACGGCGACGCCGTGGATCCGGCGATGGTGCGTGACCTGGTGCGGCGGACGCTCGACGCGCCGTCGACCGATCTCCTCGTGGCCGACGGGGCCGGCGGGTACTGGGACGTGGACGGCAACCCGTGCCGTCCGCCTCTGGATGACGAACGCCTGCTTATTCCCATCCGGTCAGCGGACGACGTTCTCGTCGGGCTGCTGGTCGCTCGCCCGGATCTGGACCGCCACCTCGACGTCGTCGAGGCGACCGTGGCCGCGATCAGTCTCCTGCTCGAGAACGCCCGGCTGGAGATGATGATGCGGGAACGTGCTGAGCTCGCCGAGACCGCGCTGGACCGGCTTGTCCGCGACGGCGTGGCCCAGCACCAGAACCTGCGAGACCAGCTGCGTGCGACCACGGGACGCCGGCTGCTCGCGGTGGCCGCGCAGCTGGGTGAGGTGCGGCGCCAGACCGACGATCCCCGGGTCACCGAGGCCGTCGAGACCGCCCATCGGGAGCTGAGGGCCGCGTTCCGGGACATCCGTGCGCTGGCGGCCGGCACCGGCCCGACGGTGCTGCGGGAGTCCGGCCTGCGCGCCGCGATCGACCTCGCCGCGGGCACGCTGCCCATCGCCGTCGAGACCGATGTCGTCGATGGCCGGTTCGCCCCCGAGATCGAGCTCGCCGTCTACTACACCGTTTCGGAGGCGCTGACGAACGTGTACCGGCACGCCGCCGCCAGACGGACGCGCGTGTCCGTGTCGGTATGTGGCCGTGACCTCGTGGTGCGCGTGGTCGACGACGGCCGGGGCGGGGCGGACATCCGATCCGGCCGAGGGCTCACGGGACTCGCGGACCGTGTCCGTGCCGTCGGTGGCCAGTTCGCCGTCGAAAGCCCGCCGGGCGGCCCGACGGCCGTCACCGCGACCGTGCCGGCGGCGGTGGCGACGAGGACCTGACCGGGTCCAGGGCCGGCGAGCCAGGGGAGCTCGGGGAGGCCGGCCCGCGCATGTCCCAGGACCTGAGCACCGGCGCGTGCTGACGGTCCACTCGCAACCACAGCAGTGTCGCGAGCACGCGGCGGTTGTGATCACCCGAGTTCTCCAGACCCAGCTTGCTGAAGATGGCGGTCAGGTAGTTCTCGACGGTCTTCGGCGAGAGGTTGAGCTGCTGGGCGATGCCCTGGTTGGACCGGCCTTCGGCCATCGCGCTGAGGATCGCCTTTTCCCGCTCGGACAGCCGATCGAACTCGGCGGGCTTGCGACGGTCCGACATCATCAATGTGATGATCGACTCGTCGATGGCCAGGCGGCCCCGGGTGACCTGGCCGAGCGCGTCCTTGAGCGCGTCGATGTCGTCGACCCGCTCCTTGAGCAGATAACCGACGCCTCGCCCCCGAGTCCGCCGAGGCGGTCGGCGGCGCTGGCCAGCCCACGGCCGGGAACGACGGTGGCGCCGCCGAATCCGTCGTCGACGATGTCGATGACGAGCGCGGAGCCATCGAGGGACGCCTCGACGCTGGCCTTCGAGGCGTGACCGTGTACGGCGGCGTTGGTCAGCGCCTCCCTGATGGTCAGGTACGCGACCGTCTCCGCGGCTGGATGGTCGCTGATCGCCCGCAGTACCGTCTCGGGCACGTCGACGCTCAACGCGATGGGCAGGCTGCCGGCCAGCCCGTCCACCGCGGCGGGCAGGCCAGCGTGGTTGAGCAGGACGGGATTGATCCCGCGGGCGAACTCCCGCAGCTCGACGAGCGCCTCCCGCAGCTCGGCCCGGGCGCCGTCGAGCGCCGCACGGGTGCCGGGGTCACTCGCGATCGTCCGCGCCAGCGCCAGCCGGGCCGCCAGGCCCAGCAACCGTTGCTGCGCACCGTCGTGCAGGTCCTGTTCCAGCTGCCGACGTTCCCGCAGGGCCAGCTCGGCGACCCGGGTCCTGGCCGAACGAAGCTCGGCCAGCTGCGCCCCCATCGCCGCCTGCAGATGGACGTTCTCGAGCGCGAAGCGGGCGGCGGAGACCGTGACCTCGATCAACGGGCAGGACCATGGGGTGGCCGGGTGCACCAGGATGAGGGCCAGTGGCTCGCCGGACCGGGAGCGGACCGGGACGGCACAGCGATCCGCGGCATCGGGCAGCCGCTCGACGGTCCGCGCGTCGCCGTCCACGTAATGACAGCGGGCGTCCAGCCAGAACAGCACCTCCACCGTGTCGTCGCGCAGAGCCTGGCGCAGCGCCGAGCGGACCGATTCGACGGTGGGAGGCCTGCGCTGGCGTGCCAGCAGGTTGACGATTTTCGCCCGAGCCAGCCGGTGCCGAATCCCGGTGGTCAGAAACGACCCCGCGACGAACGCCAGCGCGAGCGCGGTGAGCGGGTAGGCCAGGTACAGGTGCTCCGTGACGGGCGATCCCAGGACGAGCGTCGAGGTCACGGTGGTCGCGGTGCTGGCGATCAGGAGGGCGACGACCACAGGTACGAGCTGCCGGCGTCGATGTGGCGCGGACGCGCGCAGGCGTCGGCGTAACAGAATGCCGAAGTACGCGGTGGACGCGCCGTAGCCGGCGATCGCCAGCCAGGCCACCAGGTGAAACGCCGTCGGGCTGTCCCAGACGGTCGGCCACCAGATCTCGTCGCTGAATCCCCAGCGCGCCGGCGGGGCCAGCAGCGGCATGGCATTGCTGAGGACCGGCAGCGACACGATCGTCAGCCATAGGAAGGCCTTCTCCGACCGGTCCCGGCGCCATGTTCCCGGGTAGGCGAGGACGCCGTGAGCGAGGACGAACCAGAACCACGTCCCCGCCTCGTACCCGACGAAGACCATCGGATCGCGGTGCCACACCTCCCCCCACCACAGCGCCCAGAGCACTCCAGAAATGATCAAAAAAGGGCCGAGCCTGGCGAGCAGGTTGTCGCCCGCGCACAGCAGCCCGGTGGCCACGAAGCCGACCGTGATGACCAGGTTGACCAGGACGACCGCCGTGGTCTCGGGGGCGGCGTGCTCGACGAGTGGCCACTCACCCGCGAGCGTGAGCGCCGCGACCAGCACCGTCCCGAGCCCGAGCGTGACCCGCGAGACGGGTCGACCGCGAGGTGCGGCTGTTTCGAGCGGGCTTGCCATCGCTAAGCGGTGGTTACCAGCCCATTCGTGCATGTCTCGGAGTATCAAGGTCGCTAACTCTCGCGGCCCAGGGGGATACCCTCTCCGGCCTCCGCCGCGGCCGCCGGACCGTTGAAGGCTGAAGAAGGACTCATAGGCGTCATCGTTCCGGCGGAGGAGAGTAGTGCGTGCCGATGTGCTGTCCGTCGCGGAACTCGACGCGGGCCAGCCCGTCGGTGGGGTCGGTGAAGTGGTAAAAGCGCAGGACCGTGCCGTCCGGACTCGCCCGTACGGCCGGGCTGTCGAGGGCGGCGTTCGCCGCTCGCTTCACGGCCTGTGTCGGCGAGCCGGCCATGCGCTACCTGCTCTCACTGCGGATGCAACGGGCCCGGACACTGCTGCGCGACCAGCAGACGACAGTCGCCGCGACCGCGGCCCAGGTCGGCTACCAGTCCGACGTCGCGTTCACGGCCGCCTTCAGACGGGAGACCGGAAGCACGCCCGGGACGTACCGACGGGCGGCGGCCCCCTCCCGTGGAGGAGGGGGCCGCTCGCTGGCTACCTGACCGGGCGTGCGGTCAGGGCTTCACGTACGGCGCCTTCCAGAGCTCCAGATAGCGTTTCGCGTCGGCCGCGTGGTAGTCGTAACCGCATTCCTTGTCGTGCAGCGTGAACTTGCAGCTGTAGGCGGTCGACCCGTCGAAGTAGTCCTCGTAGGCCAGGCCGGACGGCGAGGCCACGGCCTTCTCGAACGCCGTGCGCATCTGCGTGATGTAGGCCGGGTCGGTCGAGCCCCAGTTCGGATCGCCGTTCACGCCCCACTCCGGGACCGCGAACGGGACGCCCTGCCTGGCGACCCAGGCCTGCCAGGCGGCGATGCCCACCGGCTCGCCGTGTGACCCGAGCTTGTTGGGGTCGCGTAGTTTGCCGTTGTCGCTGTTGGCGTAGAGGTCGGGCCCGGCGGCGTCGACATACTGCGCGCCCGGCCAGAAATCGAGCACGTTGAGGCTTCCGTCCGAGCTCTCCGCGTTGGGGTTCCACACCAGCTTGAAACCCGGAGAGACGCCCTTCACGATCTTGTACCACCGGATCCAGCAGGACTTGAAGTTGGCCGCGTCGCCCGGCTTGGCGCTCCAGCGGTACCAGTTGCCGTTGAACTCCCAGCTCAGCCGGAGGAATGCGTCCTTCGTCGGCCATGCCTTGACGAGCTCGCCCATGAAGGTCTTGATCTGGTCCTCGGTGGCGCACGTCTGGTAGTTCTGGTCGTTCGCGAACATTGGCTGCGCGAGCGAGAGCTCGCCCGGCCAATGCGCGTCCGTGAAGTACTGGTGCGTGGACCAGAGCGCGTTCATCGACTTCCAGGTCGTGGCGCCGCCGGCCGTCGTATCCGCGGCGTCATTCCAGGTCTCTGCGATCTGCACGGGCCAGCCACGCCATTTCGCCCATTCGTCCCGGTCGGCGTAGCCGACGCCGCTGAGCGCGGGCGCCGCCGGATTCGTACCGCCTCCGCCGGAGGTCGGCGAGGGCGGAGTGGCCGTGGGCGTCCCGGCCGTGGGCGTGGGCCGCGTCGTGGGCGTGCCCGTCGGACTGCCCGGCGTCGTCGGTCTTGTCGTGGGCGTGGGCGTGGGCGTGGATGTGGACGTCGCCGAGGCGGACGATGACGGAAGTGGACCACCGCCACCGCCACCGGAGCCCGGGGACGGAAGGCAGGCCGACAGTCCGACGGCGGCCACCATCGCGAGAAGAATCGTTCTGACGAAAAACGTCAGTGCCTTCCCGGTCACCGGCCCTGCGGCGCGGCGCTTTCCAGACGGGGACGTCATGAAACGAGTCGTCTCCTTAGTTCGTTGGCGTGCCCCCCCAGCTATTACCCTCGGGACTTGTGGTACCGGTTTCTGGAATTCGCCAGGACGTCCAGTACGAACCGCCCCGAACGTAAGAAAGGAGTGGATCTGCTGTCAACCAGACCCTGTGTCCGGTGTGTAGCCGACGGTGCCCGAGGCGAGAACCGGACACCAGGATTGTGTTTCCGTTGCTGGTGGCGTGATGTTCGAGAAGGCTGGAGACCGGACCGCCCGGGCCGATATGAACCACCGGCAGGCGCTGCTCTGTCGGCGGTTCTGGGCTTACGGGGGACGGTTGCCGCCGCCGGGCCAACCGATCGTCGATCTCCCTGTCGGTGGCGTGTCGTTCTCGCTCTAGGCGAGGTCGTGACGACAGTCGGGGGATAGCTCCTGCCACCATCGGGCCACTCACCTTGACGGCCGGCCGCGCGGCGCGCGCCGGCGGGCGGATGTTGATCGGCTGGGTCTCGGCGGAGCTCTTCAGTAACCTTCTGGTGGCCCATGGTGACCGCTGTCGGCGTGGTCGCCGGGTTTGTCTGACAGGTCATACCAAGGTTCGCGGGATAGAAGGTGCAAAAGGACAGGAGCTGGGCAGTCCGACAGTTCTGAGGGGAGTGCGGATGGTTGAGCACGGACACGACCCGGAACGCGGATCGCGACGCACGGACACGGTGACGGGCAGCCGCCCGCCGGCGGCCCGGAAGCGGACAGACGCCCCGCTGGCCGACCCGCTGCCGCGGATGCCCGTCCAGCTACGGTCGCGTACCCAGCCGGCCGGCCGGACCGGCTCCTTCGGCCTCCCTGGGCAGACCGCCCGGGACACCGGGGCCCGGGAAGCCGGAACCAGGGAAGCCGGTGCCCGGGAGCGCGGCGGTGCCCGGCGCGGTGGCTACAACCCCGCGCTGGACGGCATCCGGGCGCTCGCGGTGCTGTGCGTGCTCGTGTTCCACATGGACTCGCTGCCCGGCGGCTACCTGGGCGTCGACGTGTTCTTCGTGCTCAGCGGTTTCCTGATCACCGGTCAGTTGTTGGCCGAGCGGGACCGCACCGGCGGAGTGTCGCTGCGGAGGTTCTACGTCCGGCGCGCCTACCGGCTGATGCCCGCGTTCTGGCTGCTGGCCCTCGTCGGCTTCATGGCCGTCGTGCTGCTGGGGGTCGGCACGGCTGGCGAGCGGTCGGAGTTCCTCGACAGCCTGGCCTCGTCGATGCTGTACGTGAACAACTACTTCCAGGTGGTGCGACAGTCCACGGGGGCCGGCTGGCTCGGGCACACCTGGTCGCTCTCGCTGGAGGAGCAGTTCTACCTGCTCTGGCCGCTGGCGCTGATCGCCCTGTGTCGCCGGCCGAGGCTCGTCCGCCGGCTGCCCATGGTCCTACTGGGCGGGGTGGCCGCTGTCGTGCTGTGGCGCGACGTGCTGATCGCGCTGGGAGCGTCGGGGACGCGCACGTACTTCGCGCTGGACACCCGCGCGGATGCGCTGCTGGTCGGCTGCGCGCTGGCCGCCTGGCTGCGCGCGGCGCGGCGCGGCGCGGACGGTGTGGGCGAGGGTGCGCTCGTCTGGCGCCGCCGCCTCGACCGCGTCGCCGTCGCGCTGCCCGTGGCGGGTCCGGTCGCGCTCGCGCTGCTGGCCGTGGCGACGGTGACGGCGCCGACCGGCTGGGGCCCACGGCCGACCTCGCTGTCCTACGGCGGCTACACCGTCGTCGCGCTGCTCGCAGGCGTCGTCGTCCTCGCCCTGGAGCAGGGGGCGACGACGGGCTGGCTGTTCCGCGGCCTCGCCGCGCCGCCGCTCGCCTGGCTCGGCCGGATCTCCTACGGCTTCTATCTCTGGCACTTTCCCGTGGTCGCGCACTGGGGCCATGACCTGACCGGCGCGCTTGGCCGTTGGCCGGCGGTTCTGGCCATCGGCGGCATCTCGGTGGCCCTGGCGTCCGCCTCGTACTACCTGGTCGAACAGCCCATCCAACGCCGCCGCCCGACCGGATCGCGGATCCTGCCCACTCGGGTGAGCCGCCCGCCCGTGTTGGCCGCCGTCCCGGAGCCCGACCGCGGCCCGGAGCCCGATGCCGTGACCCTCAGGCTGCGCTACGGCCCCCGACCCGCGCCCGGATCCGGTCCGGGCGCGAGCCGGCGACGAGGCGACATCCGCCGCGACGACGTCGAGGGCACGGGCGCGGGCGAGGCCGGCCAGCCGATGACGGCGCGCCGGCGCGTCAGCTGACTCCGAGGCCAGCGCGGTTCAGGTCCCCGGCGGGATGACGACGTTGTGCGGCTGCGCACCCCGCGACAGCGCCTCGATCTGGCGGCGGACGAGCGCGACGACGCGTGGCCCCATCGCGGCGCTGTGCCCACCGACGTGCGGGGTGAGAAGGACCCCGTCGAGGTTCCACAGGGCATGTTCCGGTGGCAGCGGCTCGGGGTCGACGACGTCGAGCGCGGCGCGGACCCGGCCGGCGCGGACCGCGTCGACGAGATCCTCGGTGACGACCGCCTTGCCGCGGGCGACGTTCACCAGCAGGGCGCCCGGCTTCATCGCGGCCAGGAAGTCCCGGTCGACCAGGCCCGTCGTGCTCGCGTCCAGCGGTACGGCGAGCGCGACGACGTCGGCGTCGGGTAGCAGGCCCGGCAGCTCGTCGACCGCCGATATGGCGCCGTCGGGGCCGTCGCGGCGGGTCTTCGCCACGCGGATGATCTCGACCTCGAAGGGCCGCAGACGACTGGCGATCGCCCTGCCGACGCCGCCCTGCCCGACCACGATCACCGTGGAGTCCGCCAGCGACAGTGATCCGGCGTGCGCCCACCGGCGATCCGCCTGGGCGCGTACCAGGGCCGGCAGCCGCCGTTGGCTGGCGATCATCAGGCCGACGGCCAGCTCGGCGGTGGACGCCTCGTGGACTCCGGCGGCATTGCTGAAGGTGAGGCCGGCGGGCAGCGCGGCGCTGACCCCCTCGTAGCCGATGGACTGGCTCTGGACCAGCAGGGGGTGCAGACCTTTGAGTGCCGAGAGCACAGCCAGATCGGACATGTACGGCACGACGACGACGTCAAGGTCCGGCCGAGGCGGTTCGCCGGACAGGTCCCAGACCAGCACGACGGCTGCGGGCTCGGACGCCAGCGCCGCCCGGAGTTCCTCGGTGGGAACGGTCACGACCAGCGACCGGCGGTGTTGGGACACGGACGTCTCCTCCTGCTGTCGAGCGTCGTTCCGCTGTCGAGCGTCGCCCGGCGCGCCTGGCCGGGAACGCGCGGCATCGGCGGGTCAGCCGGCGACCGCGGTCCGCGGGTCGGGGACGCCGACCGGGTTTGGCCACATCAGCAGCGTGGCCGCGGCCTGGGCGACCGGGGCCAGCAGCGCGGCGGCGCGGTCGACGCCGTCCGGGCCGAGCGCGTCCCAGGGCGGACCCGCGAGGCGATCCGTCGTCGCCTCCAGGTCACCGGCGGCGGCGAGCGCGGCCTCGGTCGGCTCGCCGGCGGCCTCCAGCCAGCCGCGGGCCCGTAGCCGGTCGGCCGCCGCGTCCCACTCGCCGTCGGTCCAGCCGCGGATCTGCTGGTAGAAGGCGCGCTCGGTGCCGCCCCTGCTGACCCGCCAGACGAGGCTCTCCGGGCCGTCGAGACCCGCGGTGACCAGAGCGGCGACGTGTCCGTCGCCGCGATGCTCCCGCAGGATCGTGGCGGCGTGCCAGATCGCGCCGAGCGCGTCGTCGGGCCAGGGCAGCGCGCCGTTCGCGGCGCCGAGCACCCGACCGGCGACCGGCACCCGCTCGGCCGCCGACCGCAACAGTGCGGCCAGCTCGGCGAGGTGGCCCGCGCCGATGCCGGCGACCAGCGGCCCGAGCGCCGCGCGAGCGCCGTCGAGCCGAACGGCCAGCGCCTCCTCCGGCGAGACGCGGGTCCAGACGTCCGGCAGTGCCCTGGCCACCATCGCGGGCGCGAACCCGAAGAAGGCGCCGACGACCGGCCCCGCCCCGACCGGGCCCAGCGGCGCCGCCCGGCCGGCGAAGTACCCGCGCCAGTAGCCACGCAGCCCGGCGGTCTCCCAGGCCGCCAGGCTGGCCGGCGCGAAATAGGTGACGGCATGCACCGGTTCGAACAGCCGCCACATGCGCTGAGCCACGTTCATCTCGACCATGACCCCAGACAATTGCGCCAGTCGGCCAGGGTCAAGTCAGGAACGACACGCGCCGACGGCTGAGCTCGCCCACACCGCGGCGGCCGCGCGCCTGTCGGCCGGCCCGGCGATATCCTGGAAGGGGAACGCGGATTCGTCCAGAGGACCGCCGATGTTCGAGAGATTCACCGACAGTGCCCGGCGTGCCGTGGTCCTCGCGCAGGAGGAGTCCAGAGGGCTCGGCCACGGCGAGATCGGCGCGGAGCACCTGCTGCTCGGCCTGGTCCACGAGGAGACAGGGCCCGGGGGCGTCACCCTGGCCTCGTTCGGCCTGACGCTGGCGGACGCCCGGTCGGCGGTCGCGGCGGCCGTCGGCACGGGTGCGCCCAAGGCGCCGTCGCACATCCCGTTCACTCCGCGGGCGAAGCACGTCCTGGAGACCTCGTTGCGTGAGTCCCTGCAGCTCCGCCACGCCCACGTCGACTCCGGGCACCTCCTGCTCGGGCTGCTGTCCGAGCAGGAGGGCGTCGCCGCCGACATCCTCGACCACGTCGGCATCGACCGCGCGGAGGGCCGCCGCCGGGCTCTCGCCGCCATCGACGCCGCGGGGGAGATCCCGCCGCCGCCCGAGGCCGTCCCCCAGTCACGGTCCGCCATCGACGGGGCCAACATGCGGGCCCGGAACCTCGCCGCGGAGCTGAGCCAGGCGAGGGCGGCGAAGGACGCCGCCCTCGACGCCGGTGACTTCGCCACGGCGACCGCCATGCGCCAACGGGAGAAGGTCCTGATCGCGGAACGCGATCGGATGGCGACGGATCTCCGGACCGACGGCCGGACCTGACCGCCGCCCGACCCGCCTTCATCTCAGACCCCTCGCGAGCTCCTCCCGACGCTGGCGTTTCCACCGGGCGGCGGACGGTCCGGCCGTCCCCGCCCGATGACAGCGCTCAGTGCTGGGCGAACTGACTGTTGGTCGTCTGCACGGTCGTGGGCGCCAGGTTCACCGTGTGGACGAGCTGCTCGCCATACAGGTCGGTGATCCGGACGGTGAACGGCCCTGGGCCGAGCCCCTGGGGCGCCACGAAGTAGTTCCACATCTCGCGCCCAAGGGCGACCCACGACCCGTTCACCCGCACCTCGAGCGAGACGATCGGGTTGCGGTGGTTCCGGACCTGGATGGCCAGCCAGTACGCCGACGACCCGTCCTTGATCTGGTACTGGACGGAGCCGATGCTGGCCGGGCTGACCAGCCGCCAGGTGACGTTGACCTGCCCCGGGACGCCGCCCGCGATCCGCTCGAACGCCTGCGGGCTCAGGTCGACGTGGCCGGCGCCGCATTCCGGGCACCGGTCGGTGACCTTCACGACCGTGCTCCCGCCCGGCCCGGTCACCTCGATGTAGGCGCCGCACGCGCGGGCGTTCTCGTAGTCCAGCTCGTTCATCGCCACCACCGGCATGGCGGGATCGTTCAGCCGGTCGAACATGCAGTTGCCGCCGCCGTCGGCGTCGTAGTGCGTCGCCGGGCCGGAGTAGACGACGCCGGGCCGAATGCGTCCCGCGCCGGCCGGCACCGGTGCCGGCGCCGGCCGGGTGGTCGGCGGTGGCGGCGCCGGTGTCGCCGTGGTTGGCCTCGTCGGTCTGCTCGGCGTGGCCGACGGGCTGGCCGACGGCGACGGCGCGGTCGTGGCCGGTACGGCGGGGGCCGTGGGCAGCGCCGTGGTGGCCGTCGAAGCCGGCGACGTGACCTGGGTGCCGGTCGCGGCGGGCTGGGCCGGTCCACCGCCGGCGGCTGGCTGACAGCCCGCGATGGCGACGGCGAATGCCGCGGTCGCGAGGCCCAGCAGCGTGCGCCGAGCTGGCACGGTGACGGCGAGGGACGCCAAAGAAAACCTCCTGGCCGGGGTGCCGCAAACAGCCGGCACCGCGCTGCCCCTCCAGGAACTGGAGGCTAACCGGCGCCGGAATGCCCGTCCAGCGCCAACGGCTCGATTAGGTACAAGCGTGCCAATCCGTAGAGCGAGTGTTGTGTAATGAATGATTTCTGTCGGTTCTTGAGTGTGAATGAAAAATCGGCTTCGGGTGCGGCCGCGCCGTCGAGACCATTGCCACCGGCCTGAACGTGGAAAATCCTCCGCCCATCGAGGAGAGCTTCCCTCCGGGCGGGCGGCTGTCCGGAAGGCGTCCGGCCCGCGGCCGCTCGCCCGGAGTAACCCATTCGGTGCTCGCGTTGCTGCTACCGGAAGCACATTGCTGCTGGGCGAGGCGAAAGGGCGTGCCGGTGAGCGTCGAGACGAGGGTTCTGCTCGTGTCCGGGAGTACGCGGGGCGGCTCGACGAACACGGCCGCGCTGCGAACCGCGCGGGCCGCCGCCCCCGACGGCGTCGTCGCCGATCTCTACGACGACCTGGCGCGGCTGCCTGCGTTCGTGCCCGATGACCAGGAACCGGTCCACCCGGCCGTGGCCGAGCTGAGGCGGCGCATCGACGCGGCGGACGCCGTGCTGTTCTGCACGCCGGAGTACGCGGGATCGTTGCCGGGCAGCCTGAAGAACCTGCTCGACTGGACGGTCGGGGGCGGTGAGCTCTACGGCAAGCCGGTTGCCTGGATCAACGTGGCCGCCGAGGGGCGAGGGGGCGGGGCGGACGCCACGCTGGCGACCGTGCTGGGCTACGTCGGCGCGGTCGTCGCGACTCCCAGTCCGGTGCGCGTCCCCGTCGCGCGCAGCGCGGTGGGGCCGGATGGGTTGATCGGCGACGAGCGGGTGCGCGCCGCCCTGGCCGAGGTGCTCGGACTGGTCACGCGGCGGGCCACGACGCCGGCCTGACCGCCGGGGCGGTACGGGGCGGCGTGCGCGGCGGACGGTCAGGAGGTCGCGGTGGACCCGGGCGCCGTCGACCACTGCGTTCCGAGGACCTTGAGTAGTTGGAGTGCCCGGTGGGTGGGCGTCCCGGGGGCCGCCGTGTACAGGATGATCCAGTGGTCGCGCTCGGGGTCGTGCAGGGCGTCGCAGTCGAGGTCGAGCCAGCCGACCTCGGGGTGGCGGATCCGTTTGTGGGTGGAGCGGCGCACCTGGAGCTCCCGTTCGGCCCACAGGCGACGGAACTCCTCGCTGGCGCCGAGCAGCCGCCCGACCAGGTCACGGATTCCCGGGTCGCGCGGGTAGCGCGCCGCGGCGGCGAGCAGGTCCGCCACTGACTCGCGGGCGAACCGCTCCACGCTGGCCGGGTCGTGCCTTTCCCGGGTGCCGGCCCGGGTGAAGAAACGCCAGATGACGTTGCGTTCGGCCGGTGGGACGGCGGAGAGGTCGCCGAGCAGCGCCGCGCCCATCGGGTTCCACGCCAGGATGTCGTACTTGGCGTCGCAGACCAGGGCGGGCGCGTCGTCGAAGCGGTCCAGCAGGTGCAGGACCCCTGGGCTGACGTCGGACGACAGGACGGACGCGGTCGGCGGCTGCTCGCCGGACAGATGGTGCAGGTAGGCGCGTTCGGCGTCGGACAGGCGCAGCGCCCGGCTGATGGCGCCGAGGATCTGGCCGGACGGGCGTGGCCCGCGGCCCTGTTCGAGGCGGACGTAGTAGTCGACCGACATGCCGGCCAGCTGGGCGACCTCCTGGCGGCGCAGCCCCGGCGTGCGGCGGCGCGGTCCGGCCGGCAGGCCCACGTCCGCCGGCTGTACCCGGGCGCGCCGCCCGCGCAGGAAGGCCGCCATCTCGTCGCGGCTGGCCTGGTCCATGACACGAGGGTGTACCCGCGCGGGCCCGCGAACCATGGGACCGCCGATACCAGCCTCGGGACTGCTCTCCTCATGGCCGGTCCCCGACGTGACGGTGAGACCCATGACCTCCCACGAACCCGTTTCCCAGGCCTCCCCTCGCAAGATCGTGCTCGTCACCGGAGCGAACAAGGGCATCGGTCTCGCCACGGCGACGGCCATCGCCAGGCAGGGCCACACCGTGCTGCTCGGCGCGCGCAGCCCCGAACTGGGCGAGGCGGCGGCCGCGGCGCTCGCCCAGCAAGGGCTGGACGTCGCGTTTCTTCACCTGGACGTCACGGATGAGGCGACGATCGCGCGCGCGGCCGCGGTCATCGACGCCCGGCACGGCCGGCTGGACATCCTCGTCAACAACGCCGGCATCACCCGCGACCAGGGCCGCGCGCCCTCGACGCTGCCGGTCTCCGCGCTGCGCGAGATCTACGAGACCAACGTCTTCGGCGTCGTGGCCGTCACGAACGCCATGCTCGGTCTGCTGCGCCGGTCACCCGGCGCGGTCATCGGCAACGTCTCCAGCGGCCTGGGCACCTTCGCCGTCCTGGCCGATCCCGGTCCGACGCTGGGGAAATTCGCGCAGCTTCTCGGCTACAACTCGTCCAAGGCGGCGCTGAACGCCATCACGCTGATCTACGCGCATGAGCTCCGCACTGTCGGCATCACCGTCAACGCGCTCTCCCCGGGTTACTGCGCCACCGACCTCAACGGCCACTCCGGCTGGGACAGCGCCGAGGAGGGCGGCGCCCGGATCGCGGCCCAGGTGCTCGCCAGGCATGACGAAGGCTCGGGAGTGTTCCTGAACGAGAACGGCGGCACCTACCCCTGGTGACGCCCTCTGGTGATGCAGGCCGGCGCGTCGCCGGGGCTTGACCCTGCCGCGACGTCAGGGCGCAGAGTCGAGGTGTGGAGGGCGAGAGCGCCGGCGAGCTGACCGTCGGGAGGGTGGCCAGGCTTTCCGGGGTCACCGTGCGGACGCTGCATCACTACGACCAGATCGGGCTGGTCTGCCCGTCCGGGCGGACAGTGGTCGGTTACCGGGTGTACAGCGCGGCGGATCTCGAGCGGCTCCGGCAGGTGCTCGTATACCGCGAGCTCGGCTTTCCACTGGAGGAGATCCGGGCGCTGGTGAGCGACCCGGGCGTGGACACCGCCGGCCACCTCCGCCGGCAGCGCGGGCTGCTGGTGGAACGCGGCGAGCGGCTCGCGGCCATGATCGCCGCGATCGACAGGCAGTTGGAGGCGCGCACCATGGGCATGCAACTGACGCCCGAAGAACAACTTGAGGTCTTCGGCACGGACAAGGTGGGCGGTGAGTGGGCGGACGAGGCCGAGCACCGGTTCGGTGAGACCGACGCATACCAGGAGTCCCAGCGCCGGGCCGCGTCCTACACGAAGGATGACTGGGCGCGCCTGAAGACCGAGAGTGACGCGGCGCTGTGTGCCTGGCGTGCGGCGCTGCTGTCCGGCCTACCGGCGGATGGCCCGGAGGCCACGGCGTTGGCCGAGGAACACCGCCAGCACATCACCCGCTGGTTCTACGACTGCAGTTATGACATCCACGTCGGTCTCGCTGAGATGTATCTCGCCGACGAGCGTTTCACCCAGGTCTACGAGATCGTCACCCCAGGCCTTGCTCGGTACGTCCACGACGCCATCCTGGCCAACGCCGCCGCCCGTACCTGACTGACCCGCCCGGTCTCGCGTTTTGCGTGACCATTACCCGCATAGCCGTTGGGGGAGTGGCTTCCCCTCTGATTGCCGGCTTGTGCGCGTTGGCTGCGGGTCGCTTAGGATTCGAGCACCGCAACGTGGTCGTCTGCTTTTCCGCATCGGAAAATTCGGGGGGTGCACCCCCCGAATGCCGCGGAATGGACAGGTGTTTGAATGTGTGGTTCCGTTGAGGCATGCCCGAGCCACCCGTTCGCGAGGAACCGGATGACCGGCCCATCAGGGGATGGGGCCGGCCGGAGTCCGAGGTTTCTTTGGGCCCGGTTGACCACAACCGGCCGGGTGCGACGGAAAGCGGGCGCGAGAACTGTGCGGCGACGGTATTCGAGGGCGGCATTTCTGGCGCCGATATCCCGGGGGATGGGGCTGGCGTCGGGTTTGGTGGGCGGCATCATGTGCTGGCTGAGCTGGACGGCGTGGTCGGTGGGTTGAAGGCGTTGGCTGGGGCGAGCCTGTGGGCGCTGTCCGACGCAGAGGCGTTGGAGTTCCTCGACGCCGCGGAGCGGGCCGGCCGGCTGCTGGGCGCGGTCCAGCTCGCGGTGGTCCGGGACCTGGGCGGCCGGGACCTGCGGCCGGTGTTCGGCGATGAGGACCTGCCCTCGACGGCGGAGCTGCTGCGCTGGCAACTGAAGATGCGCCCCGCCGACGCCCGCCGCACCATCGAGCTGGCCCGTGACCTCGACCGCATCTACCCGCGTGTCGGTGAGGCCCTCACCGGTACCGCGATCAGCCGTGACCAGGCCGTCGTCATCGTCACGGCGCTGCGGGCGCTCCCGGCGGACACGCCGTGCGAGCAGCGTCACTGGGCCGAGGAGTTCCTGCTGGTCCAGGCGGAGATCCTCGACTCCGGCGACCTGGCCGCACTTGGCAGGACCATCCAGGCCCGTCTGCGGGACCAGCTGCACCCGCCCGGCTCCGAACCGCGCGACGATGGTGACCAGGCCCGACGCCGCGAGCTGCACCTGACCGATCAGCCCGACGGCACCACCCGCCTGCACGGCACGCTGGACGCCGAGGGCGCCGCCACCCTCCGCGCCGCCCTCGAACCCCTCGCCCGGCCGAAACCACTCGGCGAGCACCCCGAAGACCGCCGCACCGTCCCGCAGCTGCGCGCCGACGCCCTCATCGACCTCACCGAACGTGTCCTGGGCACGGGCACGCTGCCGACCGCCCGCGGTACCCGGCCCCACCTGACAGTCACCACCACGATCGACACCCTGCTCGGCCGGGATGGCGCCACTCCGGCCGCCACCGGGCATGGCCTGCCACTGTCCCACGCCGCTCTGGAAAGAATCTGCTGCGACGCCAACCTCACCCACGTTCTGCTCTCCCGCGAAGGCGTGCCCCTTGAGCTTGGCCGCACCCGCCGAATCATCCCACCACCGCTGCGCCGGGCTCTGGTCGCGCGGGACGGCGGATGCACGTTCCCTGGGTGCCAGAAGAATGCGGCGTGGACGGACGCGCATCACATCGTGCACTGGCTTTCCGGCGGCAAGACCAACCTTGACAACCTTGCTCTATTGTGCGGCTTCCATCACCGGACCGTGCATCGAGGAGAGTGGGTCGTCGTTATGGGATCGGACGGGCATCCGTACTTTGTCCCGCCCTATTCCATCGACCCGCGGCGTCAGCCACGAAGAAACCCTCTGCACCGCACCGTCGAGCATCTCTATACCGGAATCTGGGAACCCCCAGACGACGCCGACGGCGTTCGACGCGACGACAGACCGTCCGCCTGCTCGTGATGGCTGCTGCAGCGGCCCGCCGGCCCGCCCGTGTTGATGGGAGTCACAGTGGGCGGACCCCGCGACGGGGTCAGGCGCCGGGCCCACTGTCCCGTCCTGTCAGCTGCCGCAGGAGGTGGACAGCGTCGCCGCTGTGTACCGGGCTGAAGAACTCGGCGTCTACCCGCTCGATGGTGGCGACCGCACGTGGCGCCAGCTCGCCGCCCTGCGCGGTGACCCGCAACAGCTTCGCCCGGGTGTCGTCCGGGTCGGTCGCGCGCTCGACCAGGCCGTTGCGTTCCAGCGTGCGCAGCACCTGGGAGGTCATCTTCACGTCGGTTCCGGCGTATGCGGCGACGGCCAGCTGGTTGGGCCGCTCGCCTTGCCCGTTCAGCCACCAGACGGAGGCGAGCAGCACGAACTGGACGTGCGTCAGGCCGAGCGGCGCCAGCGCCGTGGCAATGGCGCGCTGCCAGCGCAGCGTGGCGTGCCACAACAGAAAGCCGGGGCTCTCGTTCGGATGCAGCGCCACGTTCGACCGCCCAGCCTTCCGTCACAGCTCCGCCAGCCGGATGAGCCCGCGACCGCACGACCGTCGCCCATGGCGGCGCGTCCCTCGGCTAGGGTGCGTCCGCCCGTGCCGCCGCCGGCGCGGTGATCTCGGCGAGGCGGACCAGCGCGGCGATCGTCTCCGGGAAGTCGGCCGTAATCATAGGACCGACCTGGGGTCCGAGCTCGTCGGCTGCCGGGCCACTGATCTCCATCTGGTAGGTCACCGTGCTGTCTCCGCCCTCGACCGGGTCGACGCGGTGGGTGGTACGTATCAGGACGTCGCCGAGGTCGGCCTCGTCGACGAACCGCTCCGGCTCGACGACCTCGGCCAGCCGCAGCCGCACCGGATTCTCGCCGTGCGGGTTCATGACGATCTCGCTTCCCACCGCGAACGGGCCGCTGATCTCGATCTGCTCGATGTCGGCGTTCCAGGCTCCCCAGCCCCTCACGTCCGCCCACAGCCGCCACACCGCCTCGGCCGCCGCCGTCGTTGTCACGCTGTGCTCAAAGCTCCACATGAACCGCCCCTGTCGCCGCGTAGATAACCTGTGCGCAGATTATCTACGCGCATCCTAAATATCCAGACCTCAGGGGAACCGGCCGACCGCCAGGAGTGTGTGGTGCGCTGGCGTGCCGACGGCCATGGGCTCGGATCAGTGGCGGCGGGCGCGGGCCAGGATGTCGGCGGGGGGCAGCGGCCAGCCGGGATGTTGGGTGAGGCAGAGCGGGGTGCTCACCCGCTGGACAGGGAGGCCGGCGCTGGCGGCGTAGAACTCGCCGACGCCGAGACGGCCGATCTCCGGCGCCTCGCCGCCGAGCGCCGTCGCCAGCGCGCGGGCCGCGTCGATCTGCGCTGGAGCGTTCAGCCTGCCGAGGAAGTGCGTGGCCGCGGCCGCCGAGACCCTTGGGTCCAGCCCCTTCGGGGACTGGGTCGCGAGCACCAGGCCCAGCCCGTGATCGCCGGCCTGGTCGAGCAACGCGATCGTGCTGTCCGTGGTTGGCGTCGTCAGCCCGGCCGGCGCGAACGTCTGCGCCTCGTCGAGCACGAGCAGGCCCGCGAGCGGCCGGCCAGCCGCCGAGCGTCTGCCGGCCCAGGCGAGCAGCGCCCGCTGCAGCTCGCCGACGAAGGCCTGCCGCTCCTCGTCCGTCTCCAGCCCCACCAGGCTGACCACCGACACCCGGGCACGGCGTCCCAGCGCCGGGGCGAGCAGCGTGCCCGGATCGGTCGCCGGGCCGTCGTCACCCGCGGTCAGGCGCAGCGGCCGGCCATCGTCACGGTTCGGCGTCCACACGACGACGTCGGTGGCCGCCAGGTACTCGCGGGCCAGTTCGGCGTCGCCGCGACCCCACCCGTGCCGCGGCGGCGCCGGCCAGGCCTCGCCGAGGCGCGCCAGCTCACCCGTTGGGTCCAGCACGATCGACGAGACGCCGCGCAGCGCGCACTCCTCGACCAGCCGGCGCACCAGCACCGTCTTCCCCGAGCCGGACCCGGCGAAGATCACCGCGTGCCGGCGCAGCGCCGCCAACCGGAGCTCCACCGCCGCCCCGGTCCCCGCCGCCGTCCCGACCGCCACCAGCTCGCCCGGCTCCTCGCCCGCGACCTCGTCGTCGCCCTCAGCCCCAACCTCGCCCCCAGCCCCAGCTCCAGCCGCACCAGGGCCGGCGCCGCCGGCGTCCGCGGTGCCGGGAGGCACACCGTTCGCGGACCCCGCACCGGTCGCCGTCGGATCCGCGTGCCCCAACCACCCGGTGGGATCGGCCGACCCGTTGCCGCCGGCCGTCGGCGCGGGTACGACCAGCGGGGTCCGCTGGGATTGCGGGAGGCTTGGCCAAGCAGGGGCCAGGTGGGGCGCCTCGGACGCCGCTGGCCTGACCGGCGCCACCGGTAGGTACCCCGCCGGGCCCGCGACCGGTACGAGCCTGGCGACGCCCCGCTCAGGTGGGGGTGGTTCGACGTGGCCCGCGGACCCGTTGCCGCCGGCGGCCGCTGGCCGCTCGGCTGGTACCGCCTGGCCCCGGGATCCGTTGCCGCCGGTGGCCAGCGGCAGCGCGACGGGGACGAGCCGGGCCACCCCGTCCTGGAACCCGGCCGGTTCGACGACGGCGGGAGGCTGAGCGGCTTCCGTCGCGGGCCGCACGATTTCCGCCGGGGGCTGAGGAGCCTTCGGCGCGGGCGGAGGAGTCTCCAGCGGAGGCGGAGACAGAGGGACCGGCAGTGGATCGGCGTCGCCCGGATGGGCCGCCGCGCCGGGCATCCTCGGCAGCGCCACCGGTACCAGCAGCGGCGCGTCGGGGGCCGGTTCCGCTGTCGCGGGCGGTGGCGGAGCCGACGAGGAACGTGCCGGCTCGCCGGGGACGAACACCGGCACCAGCAGGGGCAAGGAGGCCGCGTCGTGGACGTCCTCGTCGGGGCCGGCCGCCCAGGGCGTCCTTGGCGAGGCCGGCCGCGCGGCCCGTGGCCAGCCGGCCGGCTCCGCCGCCGGCCCGGTCACCGCGCCCACCGTGGGCGTCGGCGCGGGAGCGAGCACGGCGGTTGGCGGCTCCGAACGCGCCGAGGGCGGCGCGGGCGTGGGGGGCGGCGCGGGTGTGGGGGGCGTGGGGGGCAACGCCGGGACAGGCGGGATCAGGACCGTCGGCTCCGCCGCCAGCGGGGCCGACGGAGTCGGAGCGGCCGACGGCGCGAGGCGGAGCGGCTGGGATGCGGGGAGAACTGGCGCCGGCGCCGGCGATTCCAGTTTCGTGACCGGTGGAGCCGCCGTGACCGGTGGAGCCGCCGTGACCGGTGGAGCCGCCGTGACTGGCGGAGCCGCCGTGACTGGCGGAGCCGCCGTGACTGGCGGAGCCGCCGTGACCGGTGGAGCCGCCGTGACTGGCGGAGCTGTCACGGCGGCGGGCGCCGGCATCGGGGGCGGGGCGGCGGAGTGGGTCGGCGGACGCGGGGAGGGCGGAGGCAGGGCGGTGAGGACGAGCCTGGTCGGGGCCAACGCCGGCGCTGGTGCTGGCGCCGGGGCGAACGGTGAACGGCGCGGCGGGTGGATGGCCTGCACGACGAGCGGATTGGCGGCGACCTGGGCCGCCGGGGCGCCGACCACCGGCGGGTAGTGGCCTGGTGCGGGCGCGAGCTCGCGGTAGACGGCGTCGAGGGCCGACGTGAACAGGGGAGTGGAGCTCGCCGGGCGGCGGGCGAGCAGCCAGGTCTCCAGCGCGGGGTGGCGGCCGTCGAGAAGCTGGCGCAGCGCGGCGAACGTCCGCACGTCCTCGTCCGCGAGGAAATGGGTGATGCCGCCGGCCCGCTCGAACGCCTCCACCGCGTCCTGCGTCTTCGCGCCCTTGCTCCATTCGGCGGTGCGCAGCACCACCAGCCCCCGCCGCCCCGCCACCGCGGCGCCGTCGAGCCCGGCGAGGCCCCGGTCCCGGCGGCGGATGCGGCCGCCCTCGCCCGCGCCGATCCCGGTGGCGATCCCGGCCATCGTGCAGGCGCTGTTCAGCCTGGTCAGCGCGGTGCCCGGGTGGGTGGTCAGGATCGCCCGGAACGACCAGTGCGCCTCGTCACCGGTCGTCTCGTCGAGGACGCGGCGCAGCCGGGCGTGCAGCGCGGGTTTGGCGCTCGGCCGGGCGTCCCGGCTGAAGACGCGGCCGGCGGGGCCGAGCTCGGCTATCCAGGCGTCCAGCCCGGCGGCGAGCAGGTCGGGGACGGCTTCGTCCTCGTCGTGGTCGGCCAGCGCCTCGAGCCCCGGCGCACCGGCGCGCAGGCGGGCCCAGGCGACGTCCAGCTCGGCGAAGCCGACGACGAGCCGCCGGCCGGCCGGGCTGTCGAGGTCGAACTCCTGCTCCTGGGCTGCGTCGTTGACCAGGATCGCGCCGCCGACGGAGATCGGTGCCCCGCCCGCCGGGCGCGCCCCGGCCGGGCGCGCCCCCGGCCGCGGGCGCAGCGCCGAGGGTCGGCGCGGCCGCGTCCTGGGCCGCGGTGTCGATGGCCGCGGCGTTCGGGGTGGCGACGTCGTCGAAGGAGCGCAGCTCGGTGTAGGTCGCCGCGGCGAGGCAGGCACGCACGTGGGCGTCGATGTGCTGGAGCAGCGCCCGCGGGGTGTAGTCGCCCGCCGCGAGCAATGCCTCGGGGCGCACCGGCCAGGTCGGGTACGGCGGGATGAACCCGATCGCTCCGTAGCGCCGGGCGAACCGGCGGGCGACGAGCTGTTCGGCGAGCTCTCCCGCGCCGATGACGCCCAGCGGGCTGACCACCCGGAACCGGTCGCGCACCGAGCGGACCGCCTGCGTGGCCACCAGGTCCCAGGTGATCGGCAGGCAGGCGAGCAGGCACAGCGTCCTGCTGGTCAGGTCACGCAGCCCCAGCAGCCCGTCGGCGACCTCGTTGACGATCGGGCTGACCCAGGGGCCGCCCGGGCCGGCCGCGTCGTCGTCCAGGGGGGCGGCGGGTTCGGGACGGTCGGGGGAGTCGGGGTGGCCGTGGGGGAGCTGGGTCTCGGCGGTGGCGGTGTCGATCTGGTCGACGGCGATGATGGTCGGGCCGGTGAGCGCGAGCAGCCGGGACAGCTCGCGGACGATCTCGGTCGCGGGCTTGGCGGGCGCGCGCATGCCGCGCTCGGCGCGCTCGTTCGGGAACTGCTCCTCCATCGACTGGAGGTAGCCGCGCCCCACGTCCTCGTCGTCGAGGTCCTCCGAGCCGAACAGGACGAGTGCCCGCAGGGTGTCCTGGCAGTCGCCGCCGAGGCGGCGGTCGTAGCTGCGCAGCGCCACGACGAAGTCCTTCAGGTGGACCGGCTCCAGCGGGATCCGGCCGGTGACCGCGTCGACGATCGCCGGCGAGGCGCCGACGACGCCGGCGAGGCGGCGCAGGAACAGCCGCAGCTGGGTCTCGCCGCCCTCGCCCTCGACCGGGCGGGTCAGGCCGTCGACGACGGCGCCGATGACGCTCTCCCAGAACGGCGCCGCGCCGCCCAGCGGGCCGACGAGGAAGAAGTAACCGCCGGCGGCGTGCACCTGCTCACGGACCCAGCCGAGCAGGTGCGTCTTCCCGGCGCCGGCCTGCCCCTGGACGACGAGGCCCGGCGGGTTGTCCTCGGGGCTCGCCGCCGCGTCCCGGATCGCGTCGAGCAGCGAGCGGACCGTGTCCGCGTGCAGCCCGTTCACGTGCACGGGCGACGGCGTCCACACGCCGTCGGCGGTGCGGATCCAGTTGAGGTTGAGCGCGGCGAAGGCCTCTCGCTCGGTGGTTGCCGGCATCCGCTCAGCCCTCGACCATGATCAGGTGTTTGGCCTGGCCACCGATCTCGATGGCCTCGCGCCGGTCGGCGCCCGTCAGCGCCTTCTGGTCCTCGTCCGGGGCGACGGTCACCCCCGGTCCGCGGTTCATCCGTCGCAGCACGGCGTCGACGTCGGTGCGCGCCAGGTCGGCCCCGAGACGCGGCCGCAGCTCCGCGAGCCGCACCCAGTCCCCGGGCCACCGGGCGAGAGCCCCGTACGCCGTCCTGATCCGCCGCTCGACCTCCTCGCTGGCCGCCGCCACTGACTCCGCGTCCGCCCCGGCCTTGGTCTCGGTCCCGGCGAGTTCGGCCTGGCCCGTCGTCGTGCCCGGGCCGGCGGGCGGGCGGGCGAACAGGTCCGCCAGGTCGAGGCCGGTGCGGTCGAGATGCCGGGCGAGCCCGGCGAGCAGCGCGTGGACGGCGCCGGGCGGGATGCCGCCGCGCCGGTCGGGCGGCGGTGCGGCGAGCTCGCGGCGGCAACGGGCCCAGCCGGCGTCGGTCAGCTCGTGGACGTAGGAACGGCCGGCCCGGCGGCTGGTGACCAGCCTCAGGTCGTTCAGCCGGCGTCGGTCGACGCCGTCCAGCGAGAGCCGGAAGCGGGCGGCCAGTTCCGGGTTGGGCAACGGCCGGCCCTCGGCCATGAGGGCGAGCAGGATACCGACCTGGCCGCCCGTGAGCCGGTCACCGGGCCGCCCACCGTCGCGTCCGACCGGCTTCTCCCCCGACATCCGCCAGACCCTCTCCGCGTGCCTCCACCCGCGCCTCGACCCACCCCGATCCGCCCCGGCACCGGTGCCAGCCCGCGCCGGGCGCGTGCGAGCGCGGCCGGCGGGTGCGCGTGGTGCGAGGCGTGGTCGAGGGGCGCGAAACGCCACTCCAGCGTTCTAGGTTGGCACATCGCCGCCGGGGCTTCGGCCGCGCCCTCCGTCGTGGCCCCGACCTTCGGGGACGGCGAATCCGGCGTCAGGCAAGAATGCGTACGAAGGCGACGTGTCCGGGTGACCGGCCGTGCGCGCTGGCGATCCGTCGGCGCGCTCGCGGGGACGCATATCGGGCCCGATGTCGAGGAACCACCGCATAGGCGCCTATGCGTCTGATACCTGGGCACTAGAGACCTGGGCATACCTGGGCACTTGAGACCTGGGCCCCCGGGAGGAGACGAGCACGCGTGCTGACGCCGCTGGGCACGGACGACCCGCGCGAGATCGGGCCCTACCGCATCCAGAGCCTGATCGGCAGGGGCGGCATGGGCGCCGTCTACCTCGGGTTCTCGCCCGCCGACAAGGCGGTCGCGGTGAAGGTGCCCTCGCCGGCGTTGGCGCGTGACGACGAGTTCCGCGCCCGTTTCCGCCGCGAGGTCGACGCCGCCCGCCGAGTGCGCGGCCGCGCCGTCGCCGCCGTCCTCGACGCCGACGCGGACGCCGAGCGCCCCTGGATGGCGACCGAGTACGTCGAGGGCGCGAGCCTCGCCGAGGCGGTCACCGATCGCGGCCACCTCGACGAGCGGCTCGTCAGCGGCCTCGCGGTCGGCCTCGCGGAGGCGCTGGTAGCGATCCACGACGCCGGCGTCATCCACCGCGATCTCAAACCGGCCAACATCCTGCTGTCCTGGGACGGCCCGCGCGTCATCGATTTCGGGGTCGCGAGCGCCAGCGGGACGACCCAGCACACCAGCACCGGCATGCTCGTCGGCACGATCGTCTGGATGGCCCCCGAGCAGCTGCGCGGCGAGCGCGCCAGCCCCGCGGCCGACGTCTTCGCCTGGGGCGCCTGCGTGGCCTACGCGGCGACCGGCCGGCCGCCGTTCCACGCCAACAACCCGCAGGCGGTCGCCCTCAAGATCCTGGGCGAGCCGCCAGACCTGGCTGGCGTACCGGCGTCGCTGCTGCCGACGGTGCGTGCCGCGCTCGCCAAGGACGCGGCGAGCCGACCGTCGGCCGTCGAGCTGCGCGACCGGCTGCTGCGCGGTGTCGCCGCCCCCGACGCGACCACCAGGGCCGCCGGCGACGACCGCTACGCGACGGCGCTCGCGAGGCTCTGGGAGCTCCCCAGCCCGCCGCCCGGCCAGCCGGGTACGGCGCCCGGCCCGCACTCGACCCCGCAGGGCCAGTACTCGCCCCCGCCCGGCCAGTACCCGCCGGCGGGCTACCAGCAGTCGCCCCCGCCCGGCCAGTACCCGCCGGCGGGCTACCAGCAGTCGCCGCCGCCGCGGCAGGCCTATGGCCCGTCGACCCCGCCGCCACCGGCCTACGGCGGCTCGGGGTACCGCGACTCCGGCTACCCGCCTGCCGGCGCGTCGGGGGGTGGCTGGCCCCTGCAGGCGGGCCGGCCGACTCCCGTGCCGCCGCCGCGTCGCCGGTCCGCCGGCACCGTCCTGCTCGTGGTCGCGCTCGTCCTGCTGCTCGGCGGCGCCACCGCCGCGGCCCTCGCGCTCGCGAACCGTGGCGGTGGCGATGGCGGTTCGCCGGACGTGTCCTCGTCGACGGCGGCCGTCACCACGCCGGCGGGCTCCGATGCGCCCACCGCCGGGCCGTCGACGGGCGGCGGCGTGGCCACGGGTGGGCAGGGCACGACGCCCGTGACCCCCTCACCGACCCGTCATCAGCTGACCGCGCAGGAGGTCGACCAGATCGTCGACAGCAAGGGCTACCAGGCTGACCTGGGCACGTTCGACCGGACCCGTGACCTCAACGTCGTCATCGGCTCCAAGGATGTCCCGGGCGGCGGCGTCGACGGAAGCGACACGACGGCCCAGCTCGCGTTCGTCTTCGCGAACGGCGAGTTCATCGGCACCGACCTGAAGGAGCCAAGCCGCCATATCGAGGTGCTCGACCAGACGCCGAGCTACGTCGTCCTCGAGTACGGCACCTACGCCGTCAGCGACGGCGACTGCTGCCCGAGCGGCACCGCCCGGGTTCGCTACAACTGGGACGGCCAGGCCTTCCGCCCCCAGAACGAGGCCAGCATCCCGACCTCCGACCCCAAGGTCGACGGCAGCCGCCGCTGACCGGGCGGCGTCACCGTGGCGCGCGCCGGCTTCTCCACCGGGCTCTGCCCCTGGGCCTTCTGCCGGGCCCTTCCGTCGGGCCCGCTGGCACGGATGGGCGATGTCCTGGAACCGACATTCATGATGTCGGGAAATAAACCGGCGCGGCGGGTCGACTGTTGAGAAGGTGAGGGGCAAAGGTGGTGCCACCTTCGTGAGGTCGACCGCGGCCCCGATCCGGCCGCGGCGCCACCTCGGGGGTTGGGGGACTAGTGCTGGCACCACTCGGCGACGCCGATCCGCGCATGATCGGCCCGTTCCGGATGACCGGTCGGCTCGGCTCCGGCGGCATGGGCACCGTCTATCTGGGGTTCGGGCCGGACGACCGCCCGGTCGCGGTGAAGGTCCCCACGCCCGAGCTCGCCGGCGACCCGCGGTTCCGCGCCCGCTTCCGCCGCGAGGTCGACGCCGTCCGGATGATCAGCAGCGGCTCGGTGGCGACCGTCGTCGACGCGGACACCGAGGCCGAGTCGCCGTGGCTGGCCACCGAGTACGTCGAGGGCGCCACCCTCCTCGACGCGGTCGCCGGCAGGGGGCCGCTCGCGCCACGGCTCGTCGTCGGCTTCGCCGCCGGCCTCGCCGACGGGCTGGTCGCGATGCACGCGGTCGGCGTCGTGCACCGCGACCTCAAGCCGGCCAACGTCATCCTCGGCTGGGAAGGCCCGAAGATCATCGACTTCGGGGTCGCGCTGACCACCCAACCCATGCTCGGCGGCTCGACCACCGACTCCGACCCCGACCTCACCCAGGCCAGGACCCAGATCGGCCAACGCGTCGGCACCCTCGTCTGGATGGCGCCCGAGCAGCTGCGCGGCGAAACGGTCGGCCCGCCGGCCGACGTGTTCGCCTGGGGCGCCTGCGTCACCTACGCCACCACCGGGCACTCGCCGTTCCATGGCTCGAGCCCGCTCGAGGCCGTCGGCCTCATCCAGCACGCCGAGCCGGACCTCGCCGGCGTCCCGCCCCAGCTGGTCGACCTGGTGCGGGCGGCGCTGGCGAAGGACCCGCGAGCGCGTCCGTCCGCGACGGTTCTCGTCAGCGGCCTGCTGCATCGCGAGATCCACACTCCCCAGGAGTCGGACCAGGCGGTCGAGACCGCGCTGGTGACGTGGGTCGAGCAGCCGCCGACCCCGGCGCCGCCCCTGGCCCTGCCGCCGTCCAAATCGCCGGCCCCGTCGGCCCGCTCACGGGCGGCGGCGGAGGCGGACGCGCTGCGGGGGACCTCTGCCGGGCAGACGTTGAACCTGCGGTCCACCCAGGGACTCGCCGGCCAGCCGCGGCAGGGCCGCCCGGGTGAGCCGTCGGGGCCGCCACGCGGCGACCGGTCCCGGCCCGCCGGCCGTGACGGCGCCCGCCCGGGCTATGCCACCGGCCCGTTGCCGGTCGGCGGCGGCCCGGGCCGCGAGGGTGACGACTGGACGGACGGGTCCGACATCCCGACCTACGTACGCCCGCCCACGGGGCCTCTGCCCCGTGGAAACGGTGGCGCCAGGACGGACGCCTTCGGCGCGGCCGCTGGAGCGGCGGCGGCGGGCTGGTCCGACGGGCGGGGCCGGCCGGGCGACGGGGCGCGGACCGGGCGGTCGACGGCGATGAAGGCGCTGCTGGCGGCCGCGTTGGTCGTGCTGCTCGCCGGTGGCGTCGCCCTCGCGCTGGTCCTGACCAGCCACGGCGGTGGCGACGACTCGGACCTGTCGGTCAGCGCGACCTCGCCCACCTCCGCCACCTCCGCCTCGTCGACACCGTCCGTCTCCGTCTCCGCGTCGACGTCCGAGGCCATCGAGTCGGTCTCCGCCTCGCCATCGTCGCGGCGCACCACCCGGCCCCCGTCCCGGCGGCCGACCGGCCCGACGACCACTTCGGCCGCGCCGGCCACGGACAACGAGACCGACACCCAGGGCCCCCGAACGACGCCTCCCATCACGTCGACAGGCACCGGCACGACGCCCGGCACTTCCACCTCGCCCCCCGGCGCGTCCCGGACCCCCGACGTCACTCCCTCGCCGTAGGTCGTTCCCGCCAGATCCTTCCCACCCGCAGGGCGAAGCCCTGCGGGTGTCTTGGCGTTCCATCGCGGCCGGTTGTCCGCCGAGGGTGACCCGTCGACGAGCGGTGACGTAAAAAATTTGTCAAAATCGATGATCTGGTGAAGGATCTCCTGCGTAGAGGTGGATGCGGCGGCTTATTTCCGGTGTTGCGTGTTCGGTGCCGTACTGCCCAGTCCGCGTTCCCGCGATCCGGGGAGGTCCCGTGGCCGTGCCCGCGTTCGTGACTGGTACCGCTGTCCGCCGCGAGCCCGCCGCGTCGCGCCCGTCGGACGGCGGCGGCGCGTGGCTGACCGGGACCGGCCGGGTGACCGTGGCGCCGCGAGACGTGCCGGCGGTGCTGGGGCGCCACGTGCTGGTGGACGGGCTGGACCTGGTCGTCGACCTGGCCGCGAGCCGCGGGCGCACGCTCGTCGACGCCCGCACCGGCGAGCGTTACCTCGACCTGTACAGCTTCTTCGCCTCCGCCCCGCTCGGCGTCAACCCACCCGAGCTGGCCGACGACCCCGAGGTCGTGGCCGAGCTCGGCCGGGCCGCGCTCAACAAGCCGGCGAACCCGGACGTCGCGACCGTCGCCTACGCCGAGTTCGTCGCGACCTTCGCCCGGGTGCTCGGCGACCCGCGCCTGCCGCACCTGTTCTTCGTCGAAGGCGGGGCGCTCGCCGTCGAGAACGCCCTGAAATGCGCCTTCGACTGGAAGAGCCGGCACAACGAGGCGCACGGCCGCCCGGCACGGCTCGGCACCCGCGTGCTGCACCTGCGGCACGCCTTCCACGGCCGCAGCGGCTACACCCTCTCGGTCACCAACACCGACCCGAACAAGACCGACCGCTTCCCCACGTTCGACTGGCCGCGGATCGACAGCCCGGCACAGACGTTCCCGGTGACCGCGGCGAGCCTCGCGGCCGTGCGCGCCGCCGAGCGGCGGGCGCTCGAGGCGGCCAAGGCGGCGTTCGAGCGCCACCCGCACGACATCGCCTGCGTCCTCGCCGAGCCGATCCAGTGCGAGGGCGGCGACCGGCACCTGCGGCCGGAGTTCCTCGCCGCCCTCGGTGAGCTCGCGCACGCACGCGACGCCCTGTTCGTCCTCGACGAGGTGCAGACCGGGGTGGGCGCCACCGGCGCCGCCTGGTGCTACCAGCGCCTCGGCCTGCGGCCGGACGTCGTCGCGTTCGCGAAGAAGGCGCAGGTCGGCGGGGTGATGGCCGGTGGCCGGGTCGACGAGGTGGCGGACAACGTGTTCCGGGTACCCGGCCGGATCAACTCCACCTGGGGTGGCGGGCTCGTCGACATGGTCCGCTCGACCCGGATGCTGGAGGTCATCGAGCGCGACCGGCTCTTCGAAGCCGCCGCGCGCGCCGGCGAGCGGCTGCTGGCCGGGCTCACGGCGCTCGCCGCCGGTCATCCCCGGCTGCTGTCCAACCCGCGTGGCCTGGGCCTGCTCTGCGCGTTCGACCTGCCCGACCGCGCCACCCGCGACGAGGCCCTGCGCCGGCTGCGCGTCGACGAGCACGTGCTCACCCTGCCCGCCGGCGACGTCACGGTCCGGGTGCGCCCGGCGCTCACGATCACCGACGACGAGATCGACGCGGCCCTCGCCGCCTTCGGCCGGGTGGCGGCGGCCCTGGCCGGTGGAGCTGGCGAGGCCGGTGTGGTGGCGGGCAGGGCGACCCCGGCCCTTCGGCCTGCGACCGAGTCGTCGCCCGCTTACGGTGGCGGTGGGGGCGGGCGGCTGGCCGCGTGCGCGGACCTGACGGGAGACGGGAGCTGACGATGACCCTGGTGCACCCGCCGCTGGTGGCGCCCATGATCGAGGGCATCGAGTCCGAGGGGCCGACGGTCGCCTCGACGAACCCGGCGCGCCACGGCGAGGTCGTCGCGGCGGTCCGCCTCGGCGGGGCGGAGGTGCTGGTCGCGGCGGCCCAGGTCGCCCGGGCGGCCCAGCGCGGCTGGGCGGACGTGCCGGCGCCGGTGCGCGGCACCGTGATCGGCAACTTCGGCCGGCTCGTCGAGGACAACGCCGACGCGCTCGCCCGGCTGGTGACCAGGGAGATCGGCAAGCCACTCGCCGAGGCCCGCGGCGAGGTGCAGGAGATCGTCGACACCTGCCGGTTCTTCCTCGGTGAGGGACGGCGACTCTACGGCGAGACCGTGCCATCGGAGATGCCCGACAAGCAGCTGTTCACGTTCCGCGAGCCGGTCGGCGTCATGATGGTGATCACCGCGGGGAACTTCCCGGTCGCGGTGCCGAGCTGGTACATCGTGCCGGCGTTGCTGTGCGGCAACGCGGTCGTCTGGAAGCCGGCCGAGTACGCCGCCGCCTGCGCCCGGGCGCTCACCGAGCTCGCCCGGCACGCGGGCCTGCCCGCCGGCGTGCTCTCGATGGTCCCGGCGTCCGGCGAGGCGACGGCCGACGGCCTCGCGCGGACGCTTGCGGCCGGCCTCGTCGACAAGGTCGGCTTCACCGGCTCGACGGCCGTCGGCCGGCAGATCGGCGAGCTGTGCGGCCGGCACCTGCAGACGCCGTGCCTGGAGCTCGGCGGCAAGAACCCGATGGTCGTCGCGCCGGACGCCGACATCGACCTGGCCGTCGACGGCGCCCTGTTCGGCGGCTTCGGGACCGCCGGGCAGCGGTGCACGTCGCTCGGCACACTGATCGTCCACGAGTCCGTCTACGTGGGTTTCCGCCGCCGGCTCGCCGTCGCCGTCGAGAACGCGCCGATCGGCGACCCGACCCGCGCCGTCCTGTACGGCCCGCTGCTCGACGCGAAGTTCGCCGCCGGTTATGAGCGCCACCTGGACCTGATCCGCGAGCACCACTCGACGTTCGGCTCGACGGCCGTCGGGCGGATCAGCGTCGGCGCGCCGCGGCGCGGGTTCGTCGGCGACCCGGCCGATGGCCTCTACTACCACCCGGTCGTCGTCGACGGACTGCTTCCCGACGACGAGCTGTTCCGCGAGGAGACGTTCGGCCCGATCGTCGGCCTGACCACCTACCGCACCCTCGAGGAGGCCATCGAGCTGGCCAACCTCCCCGGCTACGGCCTGTC
Source organism: Pseudofrankia saprophytica (assembly GCF_000235425.2). Classification (NCBI taxonomy): domain Bacteria; kingdom Bacillati; phylum Actinomycetota; class Actinomycetes; order Frankiales; family Frankiaceae; genus Pseudofrankia; species Pseudofrankia saprophytica. The sequence goes on along the minus strand of NZ_KI912266.1, from coordinate 6,275,221 downwards.
GAGCGCGATCTACACCAACGACCCGGCGACGGTCTTCCGGTTCCGCCGCGGCGTGTCCGCCGGCATGGTCAGCGTCAACAACTCCACCTCAGGTGCCGAGGCCCATCTCCCCTTCGGGGGCAACGGCCGCTCCGGCAACGGCTCCCGCCAGTCGGGCCGCTGGGTACTCGACCAGGTCACCCGCTGGCAGTCCATGAACTGGGACTACTCCGGCCAGCTCCAGAAGGCCCAGCTGGACACCGCCATCCCCGAAGCCGACCTGGAATTCCGGCTGACCGGCTGACCGGGCGGCCGGGCGGCCGGCTGACCAGCTGGCCAGCCGGGGCCGGTCACTGGCACTGGCCCTGCCTGGGCCACGCTTCCCCACGAAGATCGGTGTATGAGGCAACCAAACCGCGCGCGGACACGACTAGTAGGCGGGAGGAAACCGTCGCGGCTGGTCGAGAGAAGGAGGGGATCGGCCGGTCGCCGACCGAGAGGCCTGCCTTGCGGCGACGACTGAAAGATCATCTGCTTCGATCCCACGGGTCCGAACCGGCGGGCGCCCGGCGGGCGGGACCCGCCCGCGGGCGGAACGCGCCGAAGCGCGCGGCGGTGCTCGCCGCGCTGGCGATGCTGGGCGGTGGTGCCCTTCTGGCCGGCTGTCAGCCGGGGGTCACGCCTTCCGGCGGCGGCGGGACCGTGGTCAGCCCACCATCCGGCCCGGCCGGGACGTCACCCGGGACGACGGCGACGGCCGGCGCGTCCCCCACGCGGACACCCCCGGCCACGACCACGGTCACGCCGGTCGGCACCACGGCGCCGCCGGCGCCGGCGACGTCGGTCGCGGCCACCGTTCCCGCCACACCCGCGGCCTGGCCGACGCCCACCGGCGACGTCAGCTCCAGAACCACCATCAAGGTCTCCGGCACCTTCGACGGTCAGCTTCGGCGTTACAGCGGAGTCGGCGACGGGGGGCAGTCGGAGGACCAGCCGGCCCTGTTCGAGGTGGCGAACGGCGGCACCGTGCAGAACGTGGTCATCGGTGCGCCCGCCGGGGATGGCATCCACTGCCTGGGGACCTGCACCCTGCGCAACGTCTGGTGGGAGGACGTAGGCGAGGACGCGGCGACCTTCAAGGGCACCTCCGCGACGCAGACCATGACGATCGACGGCGGCGGCGCCCGGCACGCGTCGGACAAGGTGTTCCAGCACAACGGACCGGGCACGATGGTCATCCGGAACTTCCAGGTGGCGGACTTCGGGAAGCTGTACCGGTCGTGCGGCAACTGCTCGGCCCAGTACCGGCGCGCGGTCGTCATCCAGAACGTCACCGTCACCGCGCCCGGCAAGACGCTCGCCGGAATCAACTCGAACTACGGCGACACCGCGACGCTGTCCGGAATCACGATCGTCGGCGACGCCAAGAAGAAGATCAGCATCTGTGACCGGTACGAGGGCAACGACGCCGGCGACGAACCGGTGAAGCTCGGCACCGGCGCCGACGGGACCTACTGCCGCTACACGCCGTCGGACCTCACCTACCGCTGACCGCGCGGCGAGCCCGACCGCAGGCCCTCGGCGGTCGGGCTCGCCGGCGTGAGACGACACGCCGCCTCCTCCGCGTCGCCTGACGGTCAGGGGCAGGGGTCGACGTAGGCGAGGTTCTTGACCTGGAGGGTCCACTCCGCCTGGGTGAGCTGGTTGGCGGGGTTGGCACAGGCGCGGGCGGCGATGCGGTCGGGGGAGAGATCCCAGAGCCGGGCGGTGAGGTCGGCGCCGGTCGTGGCGAGCCGGGAGCCGTCGGGGCTGAACAGGACGTCGTCGACCTTGCCCGTGTGGCCTTCCAGCGTGGCCAGCGGGGTGACGTTGCCGCCGCGACCGGCGGCGTCCCAGAGGCGGGCGGTGCCGTCGGTGCCGGAGGTGGCCAGCAGCAGGCCGTCGGGGCTGAACGCGACGTCGTTGACCGTGTCGGTGTGGCCGGTGAGGCTCGCGAGCGGAGTGATGCTGGGGCCGCGCGACGCCGTCTCCCAGAGGCGGGCGGTGCCGTCGCCGCTGGTGGTGGCGAGCAGCCTGCCGTCGGGGCTGAACGCCACGTCGCCGGCCGAGTTCACGTGGCCGGTGAACGTGGTGACCGCGGCGACGGAGGAACCACGCCCGACCGTGTCCCAGAGGCGCGCGGTGGCGTCGTCGCTCGCTGTGGCCAGCAGTCTTCCGTTCGGGCTGAACGCGAGTTCGTTGACGCCCTGGGCATGGCCGACGAACGTGGTGCGTGGGTCACTGGTCACGGCGCGGATCGAGGTGTCCCAGAGGCGGGCGGTGCCGTCGGCGCTGCCGGTGGCGAGCAGCTTGCCGTCGGGGCTGAAGGCCACCTCGCCGACGACCGAGGTGTGGCCGGCGAAGGTCGCGAGCGGCGCGATGTTGTCGCCACGGCGGGTCGGGTCCCACAGCCGGGCGGTGCCGTCGACGCCGCCGGTGGCGAGCAGCCTCCCGTCCGGGCTGAACGCCACGTCCCAGACGCCGCCCACGTGCCCGGTGAACGTGGCCAGCGGTTTCACGCCGATGCCGCGGTCGGTGGTATCCCACAGCCGGGCGGTGCCGTCGGCGCTGACCGTGGCGAGCAGTCTTCCGTCCGGGCTGAACGCCACGTCGCCCAGCCAGTCCGTGTGGCCCTGCAGGGTGGCGAGGGACATGACGTTCTCGCCTCGCCGGTTGGTGTCCCACAGGTGGGCGACGTGGTCCTTCGTGCCGGTGGTGGCGAGCAGCCGGCCGTCTGGACTGAACGCGACGTCGGCGATGGCCGCTGTATGGCCGGCGAAGGTGGTGGCTGGCTGGCCAGGCGACAGGTAGGCGGCCAGCAGGCTCAGGTGTGCCTGCCGCGTCGGTGCGGCGCGGTAGGCGGCGAGCGCGAGCCTGCGGGCGAGGCCCGGATCCTCGTCCTGGGCCTGCTGGGCCGCCGCGGCGAGCGTCTCCGAGGCCCGCCGCGCCGCCTCGGGCCCGCCGTCGCCGCCGCGCCCGGGCTGTACCACCAGCAGCGGGATCCCCACCGCCAGCGCGGTCGCCGCCGCGGCGGCGAGGACGATCAGCCGGCGCCGGCGCGGCCCAGGGCGACGCCGCGTGCCCGCCGTCGGCGAGGGATCACGCGGCGGCGGAGGATCACGCGGCGGCGGGGAATCACGCGGCGGCGAGGAGCCGGGCCATGTCCTTGTCGGCGGGAGCGGCGCCGAGGACGGAGGCAGGCTCGGCCGTGTGTCCCCACCCGTACCGGTGCCGGCGGGCCGCCTGCCCGTGCCCGCGGCACCCGCGCCGGCCACCGATCCGCCGGCGCGGTGCTGGGACGGCTCTGTCGGCGCGGACGCGGCGGCGGACGGCGAGCTGACCAGGCGGTTGAACAGCGCGGCCGCGGTCGGGCGCTGGGCCGGGTCCCGGCGCATCGCCCAGGCGACCACCGACCGCGGCGGCTCGGGAACGCCGGTGAGGTCGGGCTGTTCGTTGACCACCCGGTACAGCTGCGCGAGGGCCGGACCCTCCCCGAAAGGCGGGCGGGCGGTGGCGGCGAACACGACGACCCCGCCCCAGGCGAAGATGTCGGCCGCCGGCCCCACCTGGTCGCGGGTCACCTGTTCAGGTGCCATGAACGCGGGCGTGCCGGATCCGTCCTTCCCGCGCAGCGTCGAGCTGTTCACGGCGAGCGCGATGCCGAAGTCGATGACGAGCGGCCCGTGGACGGACAGCAGGACGTTGGACGGTTTGAGGTCGCGATGGACGACGCCGGCGCGATGGATCGCGGTCAGCGCGGTGGCGACCGCGAGCGCCACGCGTTCGAGGGCCGCGGGCTCCAACGGCCCGCTCTGGTGGATCGCCTCCTCGAGCGTGGGCCCGTCGATGTACTCGGTGACGATGTACGGCTGGCCGTCGTGGGTGCCGGCGTCGAGGAACTCAGGCGTGCAGGAGCGGACGATGCCGCGCGCGAGCCTGGCCTCCTCCTCGAACAGCCGCTGGTAGCCGGGATCGGCCGCGTACTCCGCCTTGACCACCTTGACGGCCACCCTGCGGCCGGCGGAGGTGCGGCCAAGGTAGACGCTGCCCATCCCGCCACGGCCCAGCAGCCCGTCCAGCCGGTAGGGACCGACCTGGGCGGGGTCCGCGGCGGTCAGCGGCCGTGCCCGGCCCAGCCCGTCCGGCGCCGGCGTCACCGGGGCCGCTCCAACCAGTCACCGGCGGGCAGCGCCCGCCCGCCTCGTCCGCGCAGCACCACGTCCCCCGAGAAGCGCTGAAGCCGGACAGTTCCGGCGAGCCCGACCCTACCGCGCCCGCCCGTCCAGACCGCCCGCTTATCCCCTGTCCGACCGCTGTCGCGCGCCTGACGCCGTCACCCGGCCCTCGTCGCGCGGGCCCCGGACGGACGGCGGTCGGCAGCCGGTCGGCCGACGCTCAGCTGTCCGCGGTGGGCGCGCCGGGTCCGCCGTCCAGGTCGAGCGGAACGAGCAGGTCGCGGGACAGGACGGCGGCCAGGGCGAGGGTGCGGTAGCCGGCGTCGTCGAACAGGACGGTGAGCCGGTCGCCCTCGTCGCGGACCACCTGGCCGATGCCCCATTGCTGATGGCGGACCTTGGTGCTCACCGGGAACGCGTGGCCGGCCAACGCCTGCTCGGCCGCCGCGCGCGCGGCCGTCTCCGGGCTGGGCGGTCCGTCCGGCCGGGCCGCCGCCGCGGCCTCGCAACGGTCGCAGTTGCCGCAGTCGGCGTCGTAGGGCTCGCCGAAGTAGGTGAGCAGGTAGCGACGGCGGCAGCCGCGGGTCTCGGCGTAGCCGCGGATCTCGTCGACGCGGGACCGGTCGACAGTCCGGCGGGCCTGGGCGCGCTCGGTGGCGCGGGCCGCGGCGGCGGCCGGGTCCGGGGCGTCGGGGCGGTGCTCGACGCTGCCGTCGTCCCGCACGGCCAGCGCGTCGGCCTGCGCGAGCAGGTCGACGAGCCGGATCAGCGCCGACTCGGTGAGGTCAGCCTCCTTGGCGAGCCGGGACAGCGGGACCGGCCCGTCGGCGTGCGACATGAGGACCGCGATCCGCCGCAGCTGGACCGGGTCGGGTGGGCCGGCGATGAAGAACCGGCGCAGGCCGAGGTCCTCGGGGCGGAAGAACAGGCAGGCGTTGGCCGGCTCGCCGTCCCTGCCCGCACGGCCGATCTCCTGGTAGTAGGAGTCGAGCGAGTCGGCGACATCGGCATGGGCGACGAAGCGGACGTCGGGCTTGTCGATGCCCATGCCGAACGCCGTGGTCGCGACGACGACGTCCAGCTCGCCGCCGAGGAACGCCGTCTCGGTCTGGCGCCGCCGGGCCGCGCCGAGCCCCGCGTGGTAGGGCTGGGCCGCCAGGCCGAGCGCGGCGAGCTCGGTGGCGATCTCCTCGGTGGAGCGGCGGGTGGCCGCGTAGACGATGCCCGGCTTGGCCTCGACGGCCGCGTACTCGACGAGCGCGGCGCGCTTGGCCGCGTCGTCGGTGAAGGTCCGGACGTTGAGGTGGATGTTCGGCCGGTCGAAGCCCGCGACGGTCTCGGCCGGGTCGCGCATCCGCAGCCGTTCGGCGATCTCGCGGCGGACCGGCGGCGCGGCGGTCGCGGTGAGGGCGACGACGGTCGGGTGCCCCAGGTCGTCGATGACCTCGCCGAGGCGCAGGTAGTCGGGGCGGAAGTCGTGGCCCCAGGAGGAGATGCAGTGCGCCTCGTCGATGACGAACAACGAGGGCTCGGCCTCACGTAGGAGCGCCCGGATCTCGGGTTTGGCCAGTTGCTCCGGGGCGAGGAAGAGGAACTCGCTGGTGCCGTGCCGGATCGCGCCGAACGCCTCGGCCAGCGCCCGCGCGCTGGTCTGCGAGTTCGCCACCACCGCGGCGCCCGGGGAGCTGGCCTTTCCGCCCTCGGTCCCACCGCCGAAGGCGTCGAGGCCGCCGAGGCGTTCCGTCAGCCCGCGGACCTGGTCGCGCTGCAACGCGATCAACGGCGAGACGACGATCGTCGGCCCGTCGAGCAGCAGTGCCGGGATCTGGTAGACGGCCGACTTGCCGGCCCCGGTCGGCAGCACGCACAGGGTGTCGCGGCCCTCGACGATCGTCCGCATCGCCGCGCGCTGCCCGGGGCGCAGGGCCGCGAACCCGAACGCGGCCGAGGCCACCGCGTCGAGCAGGCCGTCGGTCTCGTCACCCGCGTCGCCGTCGCCGTCGCCGCTCGCGTCCGGCGCAGGGGCCTGCGCTGGTACCGCGACCGCCGGCGCCCGTGTCGGCGTCTGTTTCGGCGCCCGTGTCGGCGCCTGCCTCAGGGCCTGTGCCGGAGCGCCGGGTGCCGTCCCGGCGGGTCCACCGCCATGACGCCACCACAACAGCCGTCCGAGTCGCACCCTCACCGTCCCGCCTACCTCTCTGAACGAGCGAAAGTGAACCCCTCGCCGACCGGTGTCCTCGTCCCGCTTTGTCCCCTTTGTTCGTACCGTCAAACGATCACGGCCGTTCGGCGGGGTCCGCGGTCCATGCCTGGCCGGCAAAGATCACGGGAAGCGGGCCAGGCCGAAGTCGCTCCCCCGGAAGATCGGCTGGCGCCGACCTCCCGGGGACCCCTGCGGCGATGATGGCGGAGCCTCGCGTGGCCGGAAGCCGTAGGACACGCCTAGGCCTCGGGGGCCGGACGCGGCGCGGCCAGGCCCGCGACGGCACCCGCGGTCTCCCTCGCCAGGCCGAGGCCGGGGGTGTCGCCGGGCTCGACCGCAAGGTCCTCGGGCACCGGAGAGGTCAGGCGCAGGATGTCGGTGACGGCGGCGCCGTCCACGGTCTCCTTCTCCAGGAGGAGGGCGGCGAGGTGGTCCAGGGCGTCGTGGTGCGTGCGCAGCAGGTCGACGGCCCGGGCCTCGGCCTCGCGCAGCAGGCGAGCGACCTCGTCGTCGACGACGCGCTGGGTGCCTTCCGAGTAGGGCCGGCTGACGACCTCCTCGCCGCCCAGGAACTGCTGATCGCGCCCGCCGTAGCCGACCGGCCCGAGCGCGGGGGAGAGACCGAACTCGCGCACCATCCGCGTCGCCAGCTGCGTCGCCCCGGCCAGGTCGCTGGACGCGCCGGTGGAGCCGTAGCCGAAGGCGACCAGTTCCGCCGCCCGGCCGCCGAGGCGGACCGCCAGGCTGTCGAGCAGGTAGGCCTCGGTGTAGAGGTGGCGTTCCGCCTCGGGTAGCTGCTGGGTGACGCCGAGCGCCATCCCGGACGGCAGGATCGTCACCTTCGCGACCGGGTCGGCATGCTCGGACAGCGCCGCGACCAGCGCGTGCCCGGACTCGTGGTACGCGACCGAGCGCTTCTCGTCGGGCAGCAGCGCGTTCGACGCGTCCCGCTGGCCGAGCAGGATCCGGTCGCGGGCCGCGTCCAGGTCCGCGGCGGTGAAGATGTCCCGGCCGTCGCGCACCGCGTGGATCGCGGCCTCGTTCACCAGGTTCGCCAGGTCCGCGCCGGAGAAGCCGGGGGTGCCGCGGGCGATGACGTCGAAGTCGACGTCCGCGCCGAGCTGCTTGCCGCGGGCGTGCACCGCGAGGATCGCGGCCCGCTCCGTCTGGGTCGGCAGTGGGACGGTCACCTGCCGGTCGAACCGGCCGGGGCGCAGCAGCGCCGTGTCGAGCGTCTCCGGACGGTTGGTCGCGGCCAGCACGACGATGCCGGTGCTGGCGTCGAAGCCGTCCATCTCGGCGAGCAGCTGGTTGAGGGTCTGCTCCCGCTCGTCGTTCGCGCCGCCGATCACCGAGCCGCCGCGCCGGCCGCCGATCGAGTCGATCTCGTCGATGAAGATGATCGACGGTGACCGCTTGCGGGCCTCGGCGAACAGGTCGCGGACCCGGGAGGCGCCGACCCCGACGAACATCTCGATGAAGCCGGAGCCGGAGATCGACAGAAACGGCACCTCGGCCTCGCCGGCGACGGCCCGGGCGAGCAGCGTCTTGCCGGTGCCGGGAGGGCCGACCATCAGCACCCCGCGTGGGCCCTTCGCGCCGGCGCGGCGGTAGCGGTCGGGGTTGCGCAGGAAGTCGACGACCTCGCTGATCTCCTGCTTCGCGCCCTCGTAGCCGGCGACGTCGGCGAACCGGGTCTCCGGGCGTTCCGAGTCGGTGATCTTCGCCTTGGACCGGCCGATGGCGCCGAGTGGACCGCCGCCGGACAGCTGCCGTCGCGTCTGCCGTCCCGTCCAGACGAAGAAGCCGACGAGCAGCAGCAGCGGCAGGAAGCTCAGCAGGACCGAGATCCAGGAGCCGCCCGTCTGCGTCCCCTTGACCGCCACGCCCTTGGACTGGAGCTGGGAGGAGAGGGCGGTCGTGTCCAGCGCGGTCGGGATCTGGCTGGTGAACGTGGTGCCGTCCTTGAGCTTGCCGTCGACGGCGCCCTTGTCGTTGATCGTCACCGAGGCGACCGTCCCGGTGTTGACCCGCTTGAGCAGATCCGAGTAGTCGAACGACTTCGTGCCGCCGCCGGACATGCTGGGGACGAACAGCAGCAGCGCCGTGATCAGCAGCCCGATCGGCAGCAGCCAGCTGCGCCAGAGCGGCGGCCTCGGCGGCGCCGGCTTGGGCGCCGGGTCCCGCGGCGGGCCCGACTTCGCCGGCGCCGAATGGTGCACGCCCGGCAGGCGGACTCGTGAGATCACGTCAGACTCCCGTCACAGCGGCCGCGGCTCCGGCTCGCGCGGTGCCTGGCACCAGCGCGCTCCGGTGCCCGCGGAGCGTCCGCGGGCCAGCCCGTTCTTCAGAGTAATGAGCCGGTATGACACCCGGGCGGCCCGAGCACCGCCCACGCGCCCGGTCCGGCGGCCCGCCCCGGCGGCCCGGTCCGGCGGGCCCGGCCGGGGGCGACCCGGCGGTCCGATCATTTCCGCGTCGGCACCGTCCGCCATCAGTCAGGTGACTGCCGCCGTCACGCGGGCATCCGTGCCCGCGAAGGTGGCGCGGTAGATCTGGGGCGCGACGCCGACGACGCGGCGGAAGTGCGGGCGCAGGGAGACGGCGTCGGCGAAGCCGACCCGCCGGGCGACGGCGTCCACGCCCAGGCCGGGCTGCTCCTCGAGCAGGCGCTGGGCCCGCAGCACCCGCTGGGTGAGCAGCCACCGCAGCGGGGAGCTGCCGGTGTGGGCGCGGAAGCGGCGGTCGAAGGTACGCCGGCTCAGGTGGACGTGGCGGGCGAGCGCGTCGACGTCGAGGCTCGCGTCGCCGAGCCGGGACAGCGCCAGCGCCATCGCCTCGGCGACCGGGTCCCCGCCCGCGCGGGCCGCCGGCACCGGGTGCTCGATGTACTGAGCCTGGCCACCGGGCCGGTGCGGAGCGACGACCAGCGCCCGGGAGACCGCGTTCGCGGCCGCCGCTCCGCGCCGCGCGCGCAGCAGGTACAGGCAGGCGTCGATCCCGGCGGCGCTGCCGGCGCTGGTGACGACGTCACCCGCGTCGACGTAGAGCACGTCCGGGTCCACGTCGACCTCGGGGTACCGCGCGGCGAGCGTGCCGGCGTGCCGCCAGTGCGTGGTCGCGCGCCGGCCGTCGAGCAGCCCGGCGGCGGCGAGCACGAAGGAGCCCAGGCACAGCCCGACGACGACGGCACCGTCGTCGTGGGCGGTGACCAGGGCGGTGACCAGGGCGTCCGGCGGCGGCGCCCCGTCGGGCGCCCGCCAGCCAGGGACGATCACCATCCCCGCGTCGGCGAGCGCGTCCAGCCCATGGGGCGGGTCGATCCGGATGCCGGCCGACGCGGTCAGCGGGCCCGGCTCGCCGGCGACGGCCAGCACCGCGTGCGCCGGCACGTCCGGATGGACCGGCCCGAACACCCTGGCCGGCACGGACGCCTCGAACATCGGCTGCCCGTCGCCGAAGACCACCGCCACCGTGTCCCGGTCACGCGCCACGGCCCGCTCCTCCCGACGACCATCCTGGCTTGAATCTATCGGACGGTGGCTTTCAAGCCACTCCTTTGCCCGAAACCCGGACGGGATGCTGCTTCCACCGCGGCCGACCGCCACGGAGATTCCACGGCCACGGAGATTTCACGGCCACGGAGAATTCACAGAACGGAGAAGGCGCGATGTCCAACCGGGCACTCATCGTCATCGACGTGCAGCGGGAGTACGACACGGGAACGCTGCCGATCACCTACCCGCCGCTGGCCGGTTCGCTCGACCGGATCGGCCAGGCCATGGACGTCGCCCGCGACCGCGGGATCCCGGTCGTGGTGATCCAGCAGGACGCGGACGCCGGCCTGCCGGCGTTCGCCGGGTGCAGCTCCGGCTGGGAGCTGCACCCGGTGGTCGCCGCGCGGCCGCGTGACGTGCTGCTGCGCAAGCGCCTGCCCGGCTCGTTCACCGGCACCGGGCTCGAGGGCTGGCTGCGGGAGCGCGCCGTCGACACGGTGACGCTCGTCGGCTACATGACCCACCACTGCGTCGACACCACCGCCCGCCAGGCCTCCCACGCCGGCTTCGCCGTCGAGGTGCTCTCCGACGCGACGGGCACGCTCGCCTATGCCAACGAGGTCGGCGCGCTCACCGCCGAGCAGATGCACGCGCGCGCCCTCACCGTGCTGCACGCGGGCTTCGCCGCGGTCGGGACGACCGACGCCTGGCTCGCCGCCCTGGCCGCCGGCACCCGCCTGCCCGGGAGCTCCGCCTTCGCCTCTGGCCGCGTTCCCGCCGCCACCTTGGGGTGACGGCGGGACGCGGCGCGGCGTCCCGAAGACCGGTGACGTCCCGAAGGTCAGTGGCGTCCGGAAGGTCAGTGGCATCCCGAAGACCGGTGGCGTCCCGAAGGTCGGTGCCGTCCCGAAGGTCAGTGGGGGACGGTCCCGCAGGACTCGAGGGTGGCGCCGCTGGCGCCGGTCTTGAACGAGGTGCTGCGCTGCTGGGCGGAGCCGTGGGTCCAGGTCTCCGGATTGACGTCCACGCCGGCCTTCTGCTCGATGCGGTCGTCGCCGACGGCCTCGGCGGCGTTCAGCGCCTCGTCGATGTCGGACTGGCCGACGGTCACGTTGCCGGCCTTGTCGGCGAGCGTGCTCCAGACGCCCGCGTAGCAGTCGGCCTGCAGCTCCAGCTGCACCGACAGCGCGTTCTCCTGGGACGGGTCGGCCTGCTGCGCCTGGCGCAGCCGTTCCTCGGTGCCAGTGAGCGTCTGGATGTGGTGGCCGACCTCGTGGGCGACGATGTAGGCCTGCGCGTAGCGGCCCTGGGCGCCGTACTGGTCCTGCAGCTGCTTCAGGAACCCGAGGTCGATGTAGACCCGCTGGCCGTTCGGGCAGTAGAACGGGCCGACCTCCGACGAGGCCTGTCCGCAGCCGGTCGAGACGGCCTGCTCGAAGTAGACCAGCGTCGGGCGGGTGTAGGTCTGGCCGTGCTGCTGGAAGTAGCTGGTCCAGACCTCGTTGACCTCGTTGAAGACCTTCAGTACGAAGCAGTCGTCGTACTGGTCGATCGCGCCCGAGGCGTTGCAGCGGGCCGCCAGGTCGGCCGCGGCAGACGCGCCGGCCTCGGTCCCGCCGCCACCCGACCCGCCCACGGGGGCCGACGTGCCGTCACCGCCGCCGAGGAGCGTCACCAGCAGGTAGATGACCACGCCGATGACGCCGGCGCCGCCGCCACCCAGCGCGATCTTGCCGCCGGCGCCGCGCCCGCCGCGCTGGTCCTCGAGCTGGGAGGTGTCGACCCGATCGTCGTCGAAATCCATGGCCTGCCTCTCGCGCCACCCGTCCCGACCTCGTGTCGGCACTGAGCTCGGCCGGAGCACCGATTGTGCCAACCCGGCCGAAGACGGGGTGAGACAGGTGAAACCGGCAGGCAGCGGACGTACCCGCGCCGCGTGGATCTACACGGGCGGCGTGGAGCTACACGGGCGGCTCGGTGCCGCGGTGTCGTGGGCCGGGCTGGTGACGGGTCGCGCCGGTGTCACCGCGCGTCCATACGGCGCAGCGTTTGCCGGCCGGCCGTGCGTCGACCGGCGCGGGTTTGGAGGTCACGGGCGGCTGCTCCTGGGGGTGGGCGCAGGTCTGGCGCGGCGCGCGGGGCGCGTGCCGGCCGTGGCCGGTCATATCCGCCCCCGGCCGTCGCAGGAGACACAGACGTCGACGGCGTGCGCGCCGCGGTGCTCGCGCTGGACATAGCCGGTGCCGCCGCAGCCGCCGCAGGTGAGCGGCCCCTGATCGGAGTGCTCGTCCTCGGGCGGAGGTCCGTACTTGGCGCCGCCGCGCTTCTCCTCGCGGCCGAACCTCATGTCGCCCTGGCGGCGCCCAGCGGGTCTCATGATCAAAAAACTAGGTCGCTCCGGACACCCTGCCAATGGGGCTGGCCGTGGTCTCGTCCACCGCCCCCCACCACGGTGGGGGCCGTTCGCCGCGTCGTCCACCGCGTCGTCCGTTGAGCCGTTCGCCGCGTCGTCTGCTGCGTCGTCCGCCACGCCGTCCACCGTGCGCCGCAGGACAGTCCTCGGAAAGCACAACGGCCCGCCCCGGCAACCGGAGCGGGCCGAGCACGTCCCGTGGGCGTGCGCCTCGACCACCAGGTTCAGGCCTCGCGACGATGGCGAGGCCCGGGCGAACCGAGGCCCTCGGCGAAGGTCAGACCGAGGTGGGCACTCCCAGACGCAGGCGCTTCGGGTTGGCCACCGGGCCCACCGCGATGACGTCCGACTCGGTCGGGGCGGTCTCGGCCGGTACCTGCTCGGCACCGGCGTCACGCTGGCCTGGCAGCGTCCACGCACCGGCCGACACGGCCGCTTCGTTCAGTTCCATCCGCGAGACCCCCTCGTTCGCTGACAATCAGTACCGCGCAGTTGGTACCGATACGGGCGCGTCACGGCGTCCGTACCAAAACGGTATCGAGCGGGCGTGGTGACGCCGAGACCCGGACGTCCGGGGCGGGAGATAGCTGCGTCACAGTCGGGGCCGCCACCGTCGTCCTTTGCTAGGCAGGAGGGCGCGGGTTGGGCGGGCAGGGGGAGGGCCGATGCTGGACACGGATCAGGCTGTCGGGCGCGAGGGGCGCTGGGCGGACGTCGACGGGCCGGTGTACTACGCCGACTTCGGCGGGCCGGCGGACGGCCCACTGGTGGTGTGCGTGCACGGGCTGGGCGCCTCGCACACCAGCTGGTGGTCGCTCGCGCCGCGGCTGGCGACGCGGGCCCGGGTGCTGGCGCTCGACCTCGCCGGCTTCGGCCGCACGCCGGTGGGGGAGCGGGGCAGCGACGTCGCGGCCAACACCCGGCTGCTGGCTGGCTTCCTCGCCGCGGTGTCCGGAGGGGCGCCGGTGCTGCTGGTAGGCAACTCGATGGGCGGGATGATCAGCGTCCTGCACGCCGCCGCCGACCCGGCCTCGGTCACCGGGCTGGTACTGATCTCGCCGGCGCTGCCGATCCCGCGGCTGCGGCCGCCGGACGCCTCGATCCTCGGGATGTTCACCGGGATGGTGCTGCCCAAGGTCGGCTCGGTGGTGCTCGCCCGGCGCCGCGTTCGGTACTCCACCGAGGAACTGGTCGAACAGGCGCTGCGGCGCACGACCGTCGACCCGCGGCGGGTGCCGGCGGACGCGGTCGCGGCGATGGTGGCTCTGTCGGCCGAGCGGGCGGCGGCGCCTGGGGCCGGCCCGGCGAGCGACGCGGCTCTGGTCGCGGCCACCCGGTCGGTCGTCCGCCAGATCGCGCGGCCCGGTCCGCTGGCCGCGGCGGTGGCGGCGGTGGCGGCGCCGACGCTGCTCGTGCACGGGCGTAAGGATCGGCTGGTGCCCGTCGCGGCCGCCCGGCACGTGGCCGCCCGCCGCCCGGACTGGCAGGTGGAGCTGCTCGACGACTGCGGCCACCTGCCACAGCTGGAGGCGGTGGACCAGACCACGGCGCTCATCGTCGCCTGGCTCGACGGCCCCGGCGCGGCGGCCCTCGCCCCGGCGACCCTGGCCCCGGCGGCTGGGGCTCCGGTGGCCGGGGCCCAGCCGGTCGGCGGGTCCCTGCCCGCCTCGCTCGGCGGTGAGCCCGCCTTCTCCTGACGAGCCCAGCCGTCCGTTCCTCGCCCGCCGGCCGCCCCCGCTGCATCGTTTTGTGGTCGATGACGGGCCTATGGACACCGTCATCGACCACGACCCGAAGATCCTTTCTGAACCGTGGTCGATGACGGAGCTCATGAGCTCCGTCATCGACCACGGTCGGCGGGCGGACGCGGTGGGCGGGGCTCGCGGGCGGTCCTGGGGTGGGGAGGATCTGGTGGGCCCGCACTTTCGGGCCCGGCAGCGGGCCGTTCAGCCGTGTGCGCCCGAGCACTTTCCGCGACCGATGGTGCCGGGTGCCGGCCGGTACGTTTCCGTCGCCGGCCCGGCGGGGCGAGGCCTTTATGGATCTTGAAAACGCCGGTCGTGTCGGCCGCTGGGATGTCAGACCCTGGGGCTAGGCTGCTGACACCGCCCCGACATCACCCCGATCACCGGACATCAGCATGATGCCCGTATTGGGTGTCTTGTCCTCTGTGCGCCGTCGTCCCGCACCTGCCCTCGGCCCGCGCCCCGGCCCTCGGCCCGGACCCCGGATGGAAGGCTTGCCGTGTCCGACTCCTTTGTGCACCTGCATGTCCACACCGAGTACTCGATGCTCGACGGAGCCGCCCGGCTCAAGGACATGTTCGCCGAGGTCGGACGTCAGAAGATGCCCGCCGTGGCGATCACCGACCACGGCTACATGTACGGGGCCTACGACTTCCACAAGCAGGCCACCGCGGCCGGCGTGAAGCCGATCATCGGGTGCGAGGCGTACGTCGCCCCCGAGTCGCGGCTGCTCAAGCAGCGGGTCCGCTGGGGCGAGCCGCACCAGAAGAGCGACGACGTCTCCGGTGGCGGCTCCTACACCCACATGACCATGTGGGCGCGCGACGCCGAGGGGCTGCACAACCTGTTCCGGCTGAACTCCCGGGCCTCGATCGAGGGCCACTACATCAAGTGGCCGCGGATGGACCGGGACATCATCGCCGAGCACTCGGCCGGCCTGATGGCGACGACCGGCTGCCCGTCCGGCGAGGTGCAGACCCGGCTGCGCCTGGGCCACCCCGACCTCGCGCTGAAGGCCGCGGCCACCTACCAGGAGATCTTCGGCGCGGAGAACTACTTCTGCGAGATCATGGACCACGGCATCGAGATCGAGCGCCGGGTCCGCGACGGGCTGATCGACATCGCCCGCAAGCTGAACATGAAGTTCGTCGTCACGAACGACTCGCACTACACCTACGAGTCCGAGCGGGAGACGCACTCGGCCCTGCTGTGCGTGCAGACCGCCTCGACCGTCGCGAACCCGTCGTTCCAGTTCGAGGGCTCGGGCTACTTCCTCAAGAGCGCCGACCAGATGCGGGCGATCGACACCAGCGACGCCTGGCGTGAGGGCTGCGACACCACCCTGCTCATCGCCGAGCGGGTCGACACGTCCGGCATGTTCAAGAAGCACAACCTCATGCCGTTGTTCCCGGTCCCCGAGGGCGAGACCGAGGAGTCGTTCTTCCGCGCCGAGGTGCTGCGGGGGATGGAGCGCCGCTTCCCGGACGGCATCGACGAGAAGCACCGCACCCAGGTCGAGTACGAGATCGGCGTCATCCTCCAGATGGGGTTCCCGTCGTACTTCCTGGTCGTCGCGGACTTCATCATGTGGGCGAAGCGCAACGGCATCGCGGTCGGCCCTGGCCGCGGCAGCGCCGCCGGCTCGCTCATCGCCTACGCGCTCGGCATCACCGACCTGGACCCGCTGCCGCACGGCCTGATCTTCGAGCGGTTCCTCAACCCCGACCGCGTGTCGATGCCGGACATCGACATCGACTTCGACGACCGCCGCCGCGCGGACGTCATCCGGTACGTGACGGAGAAATGGGGCGACGACCGGATCGCCCAGATCGTCACCTACGGCACGATCAAGGCGAAGGCCGCCATCAAGGACTCGGCCCGGGTCCTCGGCTACCCGTACGCCGTCGGCGACCGGATCACCAAGGCCATGCCGCCGATGGTGATGGGCAAGGACATCCCGCTGTCCGGGATCTTCGACCCGAACCACCAGCGCTACAGCGAGGCCGGCGAGATCCGGTCGCTCTACGAGTCCGACGCCGACGTCCGCAAGGTCATCGACACGGCGAAGGGCCTGGAGGGGCTGATCCGCCAGGCCGGCGTGCACGCCGCCGGCGTCATCATGTCGGCCGAGCCGATCATCGACCACATCCCGGTGTGGCGCCGGGACGCCGACGGGTCGATCATCACGCAGTTCGACTACCCGACCTGCGAGAACCTCGGCCTGCTGAAGATGGACTTCCTCGGGCTGCGCAACCTGACGGTGATGGACGACGCCGTCCGCAACGTCGAGCGCAACCGCGGGATCACGATCGACCTGCTCGGGCTGGGGCTCGACGACAAGACCACCTACGAACTGCTCGCCCGCGGTGACACGCTCGGGGTGTTCCAGCTCGACGGCGGGCCGCTGCGGTCGCTGCTGCGGCTCATGCGCCCGGACAACTTCGAGGACATCTCCGCCGTCATCGCGCTCTACCGCCCCGGCCCGATGGGCGCGAACTCGCACACCAACTACGCACTGCGCAAGAACGGCCAGCAGGAGATCACCCCGATCCACCCGGATCTCGGCACCTCGCTCGACGAGATTCTCGGCACGACCTACGGCCTGATCGTCTATCAGGAGCAGGTCATGGCCATCGCGCAGGCGGTCGGCGGGTACACGCTCGGCCAGGCCGACCTGCTGCGCCGCGCGATGGGCAAGAAGAAGAAGGAGATCCTCGACAAGGAGTTCGCCCCCTTCTCCGCGGGGATGAAGGCGAACGGGTACTCGGACGCGGCGATCAAGACGCTGTGGGACATCCTCGTCCCGTTCTCCGACTACGCGTTCAACAAGGCGCACAGCGCCGCCTACGGGCTGGTGTCCTACTGGACCGGTTACCTGAAGGCCAACTACCCGGCCGAGTACATGGCCGCGCTCCTGACGTCCGTGCGCGACGACAAGGACAAGAGCGCGATCTACCTGAACGAGTGCCGCCGGATGGGCATCAAGGTGCTCCCGCCCGACGTGAACTACTCCGACGCCGACTACACCCCCCACGGTGACAGCGAGATCCGGGTCGGCCTCGCCGCGATCCGCAACGTGGGCGCGAACGTCGTCGACTCGATCACCCGCACCCGCGGG
The DNA here is from genome assembly GCF_000235425.2 of Pseudofrankia saprophytica. Classification (NCBI taxonomy): domain Bacteria; kingdom Bacillati; phylum Actinomycetota; class Actinomycetes; order Frankiales; family Frankiaceae; genus Pseudofrankia; species Pseudofrankia saprophytica. Next base: position 6,258,052 of record NZ_KI912266.1, on the reverse strand, counting down.
TCCAAGGGCGACTTCACCTCGTTCCCGGACTTCCTCGACAAGGTCGAGGCCGTGGTCTGCAACAAGCGGACGATCGAGTCACTGATCAAGGCCGGCGCGTTCGACAGCTTCGGGCACACCCGCCGTGGGCTGGTCGAACGGCACGAGCAGGCCGTCGACGCCGTAATGGCGGCGAAGAAGCAGAGCGCCCTGGGCCAGGAGAGCCTGTTCGGCGAGGTCGACGACGACCCGACCACCTCCGCCTTCGGCGCCATGGAGTTCTCCGACAAGGAGTGGGAGAAGTCCGTCAAGCTCGCGCACGAGCGCGACATGCTCGGCCTGTATGTCTCCGACCACCCGCTGTCCGAGGTCGCGCACATCCTGACGGCGAAGGCCGACTGCACGGTCGCCGCGCTCGCCGACTATCCGGACGGCGCCGTCGTCACGATCGGCGGGATCATCTCCAGCCTGCAGCGCAAGGTCACCAAGCAGGGCAAGGTCTGGGCGCTCACGACCATCGAGGACCTCGAGGGCGGCCTCGAGGTGATGTTCTTCCCCCAGACCTACGAGACGTGCGCGACCCAGCTGTCCGAGGACGCGATCGTCATCGTCAAGGGCCGGCTCGACAAGCGGGAGGACGCGCCCCGGCTGGTCGCCTCCGAGCTGTCCGTGCCCGACCTGTCCGAGCACGCCCTCACCCCGCCGATCGTGATCACGCTGCCGACGTCGCGGGTCAACGCGCCGACGGTCGACCGCCTGCGCGAGGTGCTCGCCACCCACCCCGGCACGACCGAGGTGCACCTGCACCTGCAGTCCCCGCACCGCACGACCCTGCTGCGCCTCGACGACTCCTACAAGGTCCGCCGCACCCCCGCCCTGATGGGCGACCTCAAAGCCCTGCTCGGCGCCTCCGCCGTCGCGTAGCTCGGCCGGGCCCGTCCCCCGCGGGTCCATGGGTCCCCCTCGAGTCCATAGATCTCGCGGCTGTGCCTCGCCATGGCCGGGGTCAACCGGTGCTGAAGGTCACGGCTAGGCTTGATCCGCGGCTTTGCCGGCTGGGCGGCCGTCTGGGCGTATCCGCCGGGGGGAACGGACATGACCTTGAAGCAGTGCCCACGTCCGGAAAAGCAGGCGTACCCGACCGAGCAGGCCGCGCTGCGCCATCGCAACGACCTTCGCTTCCGCCGGGACGGATCATCCGATCTTGTGGCTTATCCCTGCGTGTGCGGAATGTGGCACGTTGGCCACAGCCAGCAGCGCCTGAACGCGAGGATCACCTCGGCGCTGAAGGGCAGACGTCCGTTGCCGGGCGCGAAGCGTAAAGCCAGATAGGCCGGCCAGTCCAGGTTTCCTGGACTGGCCGGCCTATCTGAATGCCTCGTCAGCGTCCCATGGTCAGGACGTCCCGCCGGGTGGCTGCGACCGCGTCAGGACAGTCACCCGGCTGTGCTGTCAGGCCGAGGCGGCCGGGGCGGCGTCGCCGTCGTGGTGGGGACGGTCGAAGCGCGGGCCCCGGCGGGGGGCACCGCGGCCGTCGCGAGACGTCCGGCCACCTCCGGCGGCGCCGCGCTGGCTGAAGCCACCCCGGCCGGCGTGGTCACCGCCGCTGCGGCCCTCACCGAAGCGGGAGCCGCCCTGTCGTCCCTCACCCGGCCGGCCGTCCCGGCGCCGGCTGTCGGCCGCCGGCCGTGGCGCCGGGATCGAACCCGGCTCGACGCGGGGGGCCGGCGGGCCGGCGATCTCCGCGACCAGGGGGTCGCTGGCCCTGACCGGCGTGATCTGGGCGTCCGCGCCCGCCGTGCGCAGCATCGCGCGGACCTTGCCGCGGTCGGCGGCGACGGTGACGAGCACGTCCGCGCCGTCGGCGCCGGCCCGGGCGGTGCGCCCACCGCGGTGCTGGTAGGTCTTGGCGTCCTCCGGCGGGCCGAGGTGCACGACCAGGCGGACGTCATCGACGTGGATGCCGCGCGCGGCGACGTCGGTGGCGACCAGCACCCGGCGGGTGCCGTCGGCGAAGCCGGCGAGAGCCCGGGTACGCGCGCCCTGCGGCAGGCCACCGTGGATCGGCTCGGCGGGTACGCCAGCGCGGGTCAGGTCCCTGGCGACGTGGTCGGCGTCGCGCTGGGTACGCACGAAGACCAGGGTGCGGCCCTGGCCACCGGCGAGCGCGGTGACGACCTCGAGCTGGCTGACCTTGTCGGAGGCCTCCAGGGCATGCCGGGTCAGCGTCGTGACCTGGCTGGACTCCGGGTCGACGGCGACCAGGACCGGATCGGGCAGGTACTCCCGGACGAGCACCTCGACCTCGCGGTCCAGCGTGGCGCTGAACATCAGCCGCTGGCCGTTGGGGGAGGTGGCGTCGAGGATCTGCCGGACCGCAGGCAGGAAGCCCAGGTCGCACATGTAGTCGGCCTCGTCGAGCACCGTGATCTCGACGTCGTCGAGCTGGCAGGCGCCGCGCTCGACGAGGTCCAGGAGCCGGCCCGGGGTGGCGACGACGATGTGGACCCCGCGGCGCATGAGCGAGATCTGCCGGGAGATCGACGTTCCACCGTAGACCGGGCGCAGCCACAGGCTGACCGACCGCGACAACGGGTCGAGCGCGTCGCTGACCTGCTGGGCGAGCTCCCTGGTCGGGACGAGGATCAGGCCCCGCGGGCGCAGCGGGGTGGCCGGGCCGCGCCCGGCGAGCTTCGCCAGCATCGGCAGGCCGAAGCCGAGGGTCTTGCCGGAGCCGGTCTTGGCTCGGCCGAGCACGTTCTCGCCGGCGAGGACATCCGGCAGAGCCGCGGCCTGGACCGGGAACGGCGCGGCGATGCCGCGCTCAGCCAACGCACGGACGAGCCGGGCCGGGAGGCCGGCGGCCTCGAACGACTCGACCGGCGGGCGTGGCTCGCGGGTCGGCAGCGCGGGACGGGCCGGCGCCGGGCGCCGGCCGATGCCCGCGCCACCGCGGCGCGGGCCACTCGGGCGGCCGTGCCCGCCGTAGCCGCCGCCAGAGCGAGTCCGTCCGCCTCCGCGTGCCGGCCGGCCGCTCGAGGTCGAGCCCGAGCCGGAGCCCGCGGAGTAGGAGACGAACGATTTGGAGTTGCTGGGGTGAGACAGTGGATCCACCGATCAGGTCGGGGCCACCGTGCCCATGCGTGAACACGTGCCGGCGGCCGGTATGCGGCAGGCCGGCTTCGCGAGAGATACCGAGAGGATCCTCGGGCCGACCGCGCCACCCACCCAGGCCCGGCCCCGTCAGGGACCACGCCAACCGACCACCTGGAACCACCCGCCTGCCTGACGAATTCCGTCAGACGGTGCGAGACCGGACTCCATGGCGGCCAGGAAGCTGGCTCAAAGATCCAACCCCCGAGGATCCGCCCCGTCTGCGTCCCCGGTCGAGCGAAGCTCGACATCGGGGGGTCCGGGGGTCGTCCCCCCGGGCGGACATTGCGGCCCTTGGGAAGCTGGACCCGAAGGGCCAGCGAACAAGGTGAGCCGGCGCGCGCTCGCACCGACCTAACGCCCGGTGACCGCGTGGTTCGCGGACGGCGCGGGCGCATGACGGCGTGAGCAGCCGTCAGAGTTATCACCGTACATGCCGGACCGGCCTTTCGCCGGACCGGCGCCACGAGCGTGAGCTAATCGTCGTCCGCTTGCGGCTGAACCCCACCTACGGCTAGGCGCGTCGCGCGCGGATCCCGCCGCGGCTCGTACCCACCGCGCACCTGGCGGGCGGCCCAGGCGGGCAGCGCGAGCAGGCCGAGCGTCACCAGGTAGGCGCCGGTCACGGCGTCGCCGCCGTGGTGCGCTCGGGCGAGCGCCCAGCACAGCTCCAGCCCCGCCACCGCGGGCGCCGCGACCACCAGCACGGGGACCGCGAGCGCGGCCAGGCCGCCGGTCCCGCGTTCGGCGGCGGCGCGGCGGGCGACGTCACCGAAGGGACCGGCGGCGAGCACGGCGAGCACGAGGGCCGAGGCGAAGAGCTCCGGCGGGGTGCTCAGGTGCGGGGTCACCAGCAGCCAGCTCACGACGGTCGCCGTGGCCAGCGCCCCGGCCCGCTCGCCGCCCTCGAGCACCAGCAGCGGCGCCGCGAGCAGCAGCAGGTAGTGGCTCCACACGATCGGCGACGCGAGCAGCGCCGCCGCGACCGTGGCGGCGAACATCAGCCGGTCGTCGCCGGCCCACCGCGCCCGCGCCGCCCGCCGCCCCACGGCCCAGCAGGCGGTGAGCAGGGCCACGGCCACCGAGCGCGCCACCCAGGTCGCAGGTCCCAGGCCAAGGCCCGCGTTCATCAGCAGCCCGGTCAGGCTCAGGCCGGCGGGGGCCTCCGCGCGGGCCAGGGCGTTCAGCATGTCGCCGTAGGTCGTGAGGTCCACCGGGCTGACCAGCTCGCCGAGGCCGAACAGCGCGCCGAGCGTGCCCGCGGCGACCGCCGCGGCGCGGTGGCGCCCGGTGAGCAGCAGCCACAGCGGCAGCGGCAGCAGGAAGAGCTTGCTGTAGACGAGCAGTGCCGCGAGCAGGCCGGCGGGCACCGGACGGTCCCGCAGCCGCCACAGCCCCGCGAGCCCGGCGAACAGGGCCGCGTTCAGCGTCCCCATCTGCAGTCCGATGATCGTCGACGACGCGGCCAGCACGAGCGCGTACAGGCTCCAGCGCCGCGCTCCGGCCAGCCGGCAGCCGGCGAGCACGGCCAGCACCGACAGGCCGATGAACAGCGCCTCGGCTCCGCCGCGCGGCAGCCAGGCGAGTAGGGCGAACGGGAACGCGATCAGGTACGGGTAGACGAACGCGAACCCGGAGTAGACGTCCGCGGTGCCGGGCCGCGGGTAGGGGTCGCGCCCGGCGGCGACGGCGGTGCCGGCGCGCAGGAACACGTCGATGTCGAAATGGACCAGCGGGTGTACGTAGGTCAGCCAGATGACGGCGACCAGGCCCGTCAGCACCACCGGCGCGAAGGCCGGCCACCCGGCCGGCAGCACCCGCATGGCGAGCACCAGGGGAGTCCGCCGCGACGACGCGGCCGGCGTCCGCTCGGTCGTCACGGGTGCCCATGGTGCCAGACGCCCCGCGTGGTGACCCTGCGCGCCTCCTGGCGCGGCCAGTCGAGGCCTCTCGGTGGGCCGGTGGTGGTTGGCGGTGGTTCGTGGTTCGTGGTGCTGGTGGTTCCTCCCTTCCCGGCGTGGTTTCCGCCGGGCAGGGGCCTACAGGGCGAGCTCGGTGACGAGGTGGATCAGGACGCCGGCTAGGGCGCCGACGACGGTGCCGTTGATCCGGATGAACTGCAGGTCACGGCCGACCTGCAGCTCGATGCGCCGGGACGCCTCGGCCGGCTCCCAGCGGGCGACGGTGTCGCCGATGATGGCCGCGATGTCGCCCTTGTACCGGCCGACGGCGCGCGTCGCGAGGTCCGCGGCCGTGCGGTTCACGGAGGCGGCCAGCTCCGGGTCGGCCGTGAGCTTGAGGCCGAGGCTGGCCAGGTGCGTGGTCGCCGCGCGGCGGGCCACGCCGTGCTCGTCGGTGGTCAGGTCGAGTAGGAGGCCCTTGGCCGTCTCCCACATCCGGGAGATCGCGTCGCCGGCGACGGGGGAGGCGAGCGCCCTCGCCTTGACGTCCTCGACCCTGGCCCGCAGGTCCGGGTCGGTCCTCAGCTTGCCGGCCAGGTCGGTGAGGAAGCTGTCGAGGCTCTGGCGCATCCGGTGGTGGCGGTCCGCGCGCAGCGCGCCGATGAGCTTCACCGCCTCGGCGTAGACCTTGGCCGCGACCGCCTCGTTGAGCCACTTCGGCGCGAAGCCGGGGGCACGGTCCAGCACGGCGTCGTGTACCGCGCTCGGATGTTTGATCAGCCAGTCCTCGGCCTGCTCGAGCAGCACGTCGACGACGCGGTGCTGCAGCCCGTCCTCGATCGCCCGCTCGAGCAGGACGCCGAGCACCGGCGCCAGCGGCACGTCCACCAGCCGGGGCACCACCGACTTCTCGACCAGCTCGACGATCAGCTCGTCGTTCGCCTTGCGCAGCGTCGACGCGAGCCGGGCGGCGACCTCGGCGCTGACCCGGTCGGCGTGGTCGGGCTGGCACAGCCAGGCCCCCACCCGGTTCGCCACCTCGATCTGGTTGACCTTGTCGCGGACGATGGCCTCGGTGAGGAAGTGGGTGGAGACGAAGGACTGCAGGCCGCGACCCAGGTCGTCCTTGCGCTTGCGGATGATCGCGGTGTGCGGGATCGGCAGGCCCAGCGGGTGGCGGAACAGGGCCGTCACCGCGAACCAGTCGGCCAGCGCGCCGACCGTGCCCGCCTCGGCGGCGGACCGCACATAGCCCACCCAGCCGGGCGCGTCCCGCCACAGCGAGGTCGCGATGTACACCGCGACCGCGAATCCCAGCAGGCAGGCGGCGACCGTCCGCATCCGGCGCAGCCCGGAGCGTAGCGCCGCCTGCTCCCGGTCCTCCGGCGCGCTGTCCACTCGTCCCCCCAGCTCGTCGCCCCGCGGCCGCTGGATGCGCCTCGCCGGGCACTCATGGTCGCCTCGGGCCACGATACGGCGGTGGCCGGGACGAACGCGGCGCGTCCGTCCCGGCCACCGCGTCAGGGCAGGAGGGCGTCGAGCTCAGGGCAGGAGGGCGTCGAGCAGGGGGCTGGAGAAGACGCGGTTCGGGTCGAACGCGTTCAGCGTCGCGACCGCGGTGTCGAAGTTGTCCCCGCCCGGCTGACCGGTGCGCAGCGAGTTCGGCACCGTCGTGCCGATCGCGGTGCCGTCGGCCCAGGCGGCGCTGTTCGTGTAGCCCCAGCCCTTGGACCATTCCACCCGGGCCGAGGCGTAGCTGCCCGAGTAGTTGGAGAAGACCCAGGCCTCGACCTCGCGGTAGAACTGGTTCGCGTACGGAGTGCCAGGCACGGTGAGGATGTCCAGCCAGACCGCGACGTCCCATTCCGGGTGGTCGGGCCGTGGGCGCAGGGCGGAAAGCTGCGGCGAGCCGGAGCTCGGCACGCCGACGTCGCCGGCGGCGTCGAGGCCGGTGACCCGGATCTCGACCGGCCCGTTCATCGGGTACTGCCCGTTGTTCTGGTAGGTGGTCAGCTTGTTGTTGTAGTACGTGCAGAACTCGTTGATGACGCGCTGGATGTTCGCCCTGCTGGTGAGGATCGCGTAGCCGTTGGCCGTGACCCGCAGCGTGGTCGGGCGGACGTAGAGCAGCAGGTCCTTCGACCAGCCCCAGATGTCCCAGGTGGAGGTGGTGATCAGGCCGGCGCCGACGACGGCGATCTGCGTCTGGCCGAGCGTCGGGGCGAGCTCCGGGTGGCCGGTCGAGATCTGGCTGACGAGGTCCGTGATCGACGACGGCAGGCTGTCGGAGAACGAGTAGTTGTACGGGCTGGACACCTGGCGGGAGAGCAGCGGCTTGTTCGGGCTGCGGCTCCACACCTTCAGCCACGGGGTGTCGGTGAACGGGAACCAGATCGCCTCGACCCGGCCGGCGGAGTTGACGTAGCTGGCGAAGGTGCGCCCGCTGGAGCCCTGGGCGGCGAACAGCTCCGTCCACGGCACGTTGAACCAGCTCTGGCAGCGCAGCCGCTGGTTGGCGCCGACCTGCAGCGTCACCTCGGTGAGGAACGCGCGTCCCAGGTGTGCCAGGAACGCCTTCGACTCCGCCTCGGACCGGCTGAACGTGCGCAGCACGTACTGGCTGGTCGCGGAGTTCCAGACGACGGCGGTCAGCGACGTGATCAGGTTGGACAGCGAGCCGTAGGTGGTGCCGGCGACCCGGGTCTCGCCGCTGGCCGGGACGGCGGTGCCGTGCGCGTCGATCGCGAGCACGCCGCCGACGGTGAGGTCACCGGGCGCGGGGGTGGCGGTCAGGCCGTAGCCGGCGGCCTGCAGCTGGGTGAGCAGACTGTCCATGGAGACGCCGGTCTGCGCGCGTACGGTCGCCGGCGTCGACCCGGACGAACCGGTGATCGTGACGGTGGTGAGGTGCTGGGTGGTGTCGACGAAGATGACGTTGTTGCCGGTCGACCCGACGGCGACCGACAGCGGCGACCAGCCGTGCGCCATGCCGCGGGGGCGGATCTTGTAGTTGTTGGCCCTGGCCCAGTTCGCGAGGGTCACCACGTCGGCGGGGGTCGCCGGCGCGCAGGTCCACACGCCGGTGACGTTGATCTCGCGCGACCAGTTCTGGAACGTCTGCCGGTACAGCGGGATCGACGCCGGGAAGTTCGGCGGCGCCGGCGGGTCGGCGTGCGCCGCCGCCACCCGCGCGACCGGCGTCCAGCCGACGGCCGTCACCGCCGCCGCGCCGAGCGCCCCTGCCAGCACCACGCGCCGCGTCCCCCCGCCGGCGGTTCCGGCGGCGCCTGTCGTGCCTACCGTGCTTGCCGTGCTTGCAATGTCAGACAGGCCTGACATGCCGGACAGGCCGGGTAAGCCGGCGCCGTCCGCGTCGTCGCCGCCAGACTCCGTGCCGCCCAGGTCGTCGCGCCGTCGTCCCATCGCGGTCTCCTCCGTGCTCCGAGAGCCATATCTGATGGCCCGTCAGATAGTGGGAGCACGAAGGTAAGAGCGTGCGGGGACCAAGGTCAACGGTTCCGGGCGCACGATCGTATAGCCGCTGGTCAGGACCATGGTGCGCGGCCGGTCGCCGGCCGGCCTTGCGCGGGCGTAGCGGGCCGCCGCGGCGGCATTCCTCATGGACCATCAGAAAGCGGGCACGGCCCTACTGCGGGTAGCTCCCGCTGCGGGGTCGGTTCCCGGGCGCGGCGCCCTGGCCGAAGCCCGGCGGAAGCGAGCGCCGCCGCTGGCGCATCCGGCGCCCGATCACGATCAGGTCTACGACGGCCGTGGCCCCGACGACACAGAGCAGGATGGCGGGCACCGTCCAGCCGGCGGCGGCGAACAGCCCCGCGGCGACACCACAGAACACCAGCCCGAACAACGCGAGCGCGGCCCGCAGCCGCAGCGGGCTTCGGGCCGGCGCCGCGCCGGTGAACGCGGCGAACCTGCCGACGGAGCGACGCGGCGCATCCGGCTGACGTTGGGGAGGAAGCATCCGAGTCACGTCGTCCGGTGTGCCCTGGCCGCGGCCCCCGAACCGCTTGACCGGGCCGGCGCCATCCGGGCCACGCGCCACCCGGGCGGCCCGGTGCGCCGGTCAGCCCCGGGAGCGCTGGTGCAGCTGGGCGACGACGTCGCGCCAGTCGTCGCCGCGACGGGCGGCGATGCCGGCGAGCACGGTGGTGAGCTGGTCGTCCGGCCTCGACTCGGGCGGCGGGCCGTCGGCGAGCATCGCCCGCAGGTGCGCCAGGTCCGACGGGTCCCGCTGGGCGAACACCCGCTGGTACTCCAGTGCGATCGGGTGGTTGGTCTCGTCGATCTGCCGGCGGCGGATCTCGCCGACCGCCGCGCCCATCGCGCCCTGCGTCACCAGCACGTAGGCCTCGAACGCCTCGCGCGCGCCGAACCCCTTGCCGACCAGCGCCGCGATCACGGCCTCCAGCACGTCGACCATCTGGTCCAGCCCGAAGGCGCCGCTCATGAACTGGGCCAGCAACGCGGGCGACTCGACGAACCTGCGCCGCAGGATGTCGGCCGACTCCAGCAGCCATAACGCCCAGTGCTGGCCGCGGTCGGCCGGCAGCGCGATCGTCGCCGCGGACTGCTCGGCGGCCAGCTGGAGCAGGTCGTCGCGGCCCCGCACATAGTGATAGAGCCCGGGGACACTCACCCCGAGCCGGTCGGCCACCGAGCGCAGGCTGACCTGGTCGATGCCGATCTCACCGGCGGCTCTGGCGATCATGGCCCGGTCGATCCGGGGCGGCCGCCCCACCCGACGCTCGACCATGCGGACCTCCCCGTCATCGTCGCCACCGTCGTCGCCGGCGGGCCATGGCTCCATGATCCATGACCACCGACGGCCGCTGACGGCCACGGCCACGGCCACGGCCACGGCCGTGGCTACGGCGACTCCGACGATCTACGGGCAGGACCCTAGCGCCTGGTGAGTCTGGCGATGGCGGCCTGGGCCTCGGGGGACCTGGAGGTGCGGGTGAAGACCTCGCCCTCCAGCGTCGCCGCGGCGTGCAGCTCGGCGATCGTCGTGTCGCCGTGCAGCAGCCGGCGGACCGCCGCGAGGGCCCCCGCGGGGCGGGCGAGCAGCGCCGCCACCCGGTCGGCGACCCGTGCCCGCAGCGCGTCGGCGTCCGCCAGCACCTCGGTGACGATCCCGGCCTCCAACGCCTCCTGCGCGCTGAAGACGTCCCCGAACAACAGCAGCTTCGACGCCCGCTGCTGCCCGGTGAGCCGGGGCAGCAGCACCGACGACGCCGCCTCCGGCACCACCCCGAGGTTGACGAACGGCATCCCGAACTTCGACCGGGCCGTCGCGTACACCAGGTCGCAGTGCAGCAGCATCGTCGTGCCGATGCCGATCGCCGCGCCGTCGACCTCGGCGACCAGCACCTTGGTCGTGTCGATGAGTGCCCGGATGAAGCGGTCGGTCGGGCCGCCCGGCTCGAGGACGTCGCGTTCGGCGATGTCGGCGAGCTCGTTCCCGGCGGTGAACGCGCCGCCGCTGCCGGTGAAGAGCACGACCCGGACGGACTCGTCGGCCTCCGCGCCGACCAGCGCGTCGCCGAGCGCCTGGTACATGTCCTGCGTGATCGCGTTGCGCTTGTCCGGCCGGTTGATCCGGACGGTCAGCACCCCGCCGGCTGCCTCGGTCTGCACATGGTCGGTCATGACCGTCTCCTACCAACGCTCGCGGGGCGATCCTGTGGCGGGCGCGAAGCGCCCGCCACCGAAAACCGCCTCAGTCGACCAGCTTGATGGCCTGCTTGGGGCAGGAGCGCACGGCCTTCTCCAGGTCCGGACGCAGCGACTCGTCAGGCTCCTCGTCGACCGACAGGTACTCGTTGTCGTCCAGCTCGAAAACCGACGGCACCAGCCCGACACAGATCGCGTTGCTCTCGCAGACGTCGAAATCGACAACGACCCGCATGATGACCCTCCTTCAGTCCTTCAGTGGTGATCCCGCAGTGGTGATCCGGCCGGTGCAGGAGCGCCGACGCGGCGTGCCTCTGGCGGCCCGTACCCTCATCAAACCGCATATGGCCCACCACGAGCAGGCTGCCCACGCACCAGCCTGCCGTACCCCGTGTCCGGCCGAATGATCGCCGCGCCGCGCTCGTCGCCAGCCCGCCGTTGTCTCCCGTTCGCCGGGGAACGTTGGATCAGCTCGTTTCCCGACCGCGGGCCCGTGACATGCAGATTGGATACGTTCTGGTTCATGCTGGCGGACACGGTGCGGGAGGCGGCTCGGCGGTTCGGGGACGCGGCGGCGTTCGTCGATCCCGACGGCACCCGGCTTTCGTTCGCGGCGCTGGACACCGGTTCGGACGCGGTCGCGGCCGGGCTCGCGGCTCGCGGGCTGGGCACCGGCGACCGGCTGGTCCTGCGGATCGCCTCGACCAGCCGCTACGTGCTCGCCTACGCCGCCGCCGCGAAACTGGGCGCCATCACCGCCGGGGTGAACCCGGTGCTCGCCCCGCCCGAGCAGGAACGGCTCACCGAGCTCGCCGACCCGGTCGTCGTGCTCACCAACGGCCACGAGGTCGACGAGCTGGCGGCGTACGGCACGGCGGCGCTCGAGACCGGCTCGGCGACCGCGCCCGGCCCGCTGCCAGGCGACGAGGCCCGCCCGGTCGCGATCGTGTTCACCTCCGGCACCACCGGCACGCCCAAGGCGGCGGTCTTCACCGAGCGGCAGCTGCGCGCCGTCACCCAGATCGACACCGGCGGCCTGTGGGCGGACCGCCCCGGTGAGCCGACGATGGCGACCACCCAGTTCGCCCACGTCGGTTTCATGACCAAGCTGCCCTGGTACCTGCGGCGCGGCCTGCGCATGTACATCCAGGGCCGCTGGCGGGCCCGGGACACCCTCGCGCTGCTCGCCGAGCACCGGATGACGACCGTCAACGCCGTCGCCCCGCAGCTCGCGCTGCTGTTACGCGTTCCCGACTTCGACAGCTTCGACCTGAGCGCCGTCAAGGTGATCATCGCAGGCGCGGCGGCGTCACCGCCGGCGCTCATCGAGGAGGCCCGCCGCCGGCTGAACGCCCCCTACAGCGTGCGCTACTCCTCGACCGAGTCGGGTGGCTGCGGGCTGGGCACCGCGCCGGACGCCGACGACGAGGAGGCGCTGTTCACGATCGGCCGGCCGCGCCCCGGCATCGCCCGCGAGATCCGCGCAGACGACGGCCGCCCGGCCGGCGGGGGCGAGGTCGGCGAGCTGTGGCTGCGCACCCCGAGCGCGTTCGCCGGCTACTGGCGCGACCCGGCGGCGACGGCGGCGACGGTCGTCGACGGCTGGATCCGCACCGGGGACCTGGGCCGCGTCGACGAGCGGGGCCTGGTCCGGCTGGTCGGGCGGCGCAAGGAGATGTTCATCCGCGGCGGTTACAACGTCTATCCGGCGGAGGTCGAGGCCGCGCTCGGCACCCACCCCGCCGTCGCCCAGTGCGCCGTCGTGCCCCGCCCCGACCCGGTGATGGGCGAGATCGGCGTCGCCGTCGTCGTCCCCCGCGACGGCGCCCGCCCGCCGACGCTCGCCGAGGTGCGCGACCACCTTTCCGGCCTCCTCGCGCACTACAAGCTCCCCGAGGACCTGCGCGTGGCCGCCGACCTGCCGCTCACCGCCGTCCACAAGCTCGACCGCGCCACCCTCACCCGCCAGATCCTCGAAACCCCCTGACCGGTGGAGGAGCCCGGCGCCTGACCGGGCGACCAGCCCGGCGCCGTCACCCGCTCCTGGGCACCCGGCTGGCCACGCCGTCGAGGAAGATGGCCATGCTGTGGTCGAAGACGTCGTCCGCGTTGGCGCTGATGTAGCTGCCGCCGGCGGCGCGCAGGGCGGTGAGCTGGTCGGCCGGTAGCCCGTCGAGAAGTTCGCCGAACCCGTCGGATCCCGTCGGGCCGCCCGAGCTCTGGGGGCGGTGGACCCGCAGGATCGCGTCGCTGGCCATGAGCTCCAGCATCGTGATGGTGGCGTAGCCCGCCTGGTCCGCGGTCAGGCCGGCCTCCAGGAACAGGCCAAGCGCCGCGTCGACGACCCGCAGCATGTTCGGCCCGTAGCCGGTCCTGCTGCGCGCGGACGGCGGCAGTGGCTGGTCGAGGCTGATCCGGCGAAAGTCGCGCATCAACGCCTCGATGTCGGCGCGCCAGCCACGGCCGGTGCGGTCGAGCCGGATCTCGCCCATGACGTGGTCGGCGATCAGCGCGATCAGCTCGTCCCGGCTGGCGATGTGCCGGTAGAGCGAGGCGATGGTGGTGTCGAGCCGCTCGGCGACGCAGCGCAGGGTCAACCCGTCGATCCCGCCGTCGCGCAGGACGTCCAGCGCGGCCTCGACGATCCGCTGCGAGGACAGTCCTCCCGGGCGCGGGCGCCGCCTGCCGGCGGACGCCGCCCGCTGTGCCCACCAGCGGGCGGAACCCGCCTCGGGCGGTGTGCCTTCGTACCCAGGGGGAGCCGGCGGTGCTGGCTCGGCGGGACCGGTGCCATGCTCGCGCGCCCCGGCCGCGCGCTCAGGCGCGTCGAGCCGGGTATCGCCGGACTCCACGAGTGATCGCCGCTCCATTCCACCATTCAAGCACCATCTTGACAGTCTGCGATCGACGATCGCATACTCCACGAACCAGAAGGCGATCGGCGATCGCATCAGCGAAAGAGGGCCAGCGTGACCGAGGATCTGTACTGGGATCCGTACGACAAGGCGATGGATCTCGACCCACACCCGGTGTGGCGGCGGATGCGGGACGAGCGGCCGGTATACCGGAACGAGAAGTTCGACTTCTACGCGTTATCGCGGTTCGAGGACGTCGACGAGGCCCACCTGGACCCGGCCACCTTCAGCTCCCGCTACGGCACGGTGCTCGAGATCATGACCCCGGAGCCGTGGGACACCGGGCAGATGATCTTCATGGATCCCCCTGCCCACACGACGCTGCGGGTCCTGGTCTCCCGGGCCTTCACCCCGCGCCGGGTCGGCGGCCTGGAGGGCGCCATCCGCGAGACCTGCGCCCAGCTGCTCGACCCGCATGTCGGCGGCGGCGGGTTCGACTACGTCCAGGACTTCGCAGCGCTGCTGCCCTCCATGGTCATCTCCCAGCTCATCGGGGTCGACCCGGCGGACCGGGAGGAGGTCCGCCACATGATCGACGGGACCTTCCACCACGACGAGACCGCCGGGATGGCCAACGAGATCGCCGTGGCCGCCGCCACGAAGCTGCACCTGTACTTCGCCGAGCAGATCGAGGCCCGCCGCGTCACGCCTCGGGACGACCTGATGACCGCCCTCGTCCAGGCCGAGGTCCGCGCCGCCGACGGCGGTACCCGGCGGCTCTCGACGCGGGAGGCCACCGACTTCACCACCCTGCTCACCGCCGCCGGCACCGAGACCGTGGCCCGCCTCCTCGGCTGGGCCGCCGACATCCTCGCCGCCCACCCCGACCAGCGCGCCGAGCTGGCCGCCGACCCGTCCCTGACCAGGAACGCCGTCGAGGAGACGCTGCGCTACGAGGCGCCGTCCCCCGTGCAGGGGCGGGTCACCACCCGCGACGTCGAGCTGCACGGCACCACGATCCCGGCCAAGTCCAAGATCCTGCTGCTCACCGGCTCCGCCGGCCGCGACGACCGCAAGTACGACGACCCCGACGTCTACGACATCCACCGGAGCTTCGACAGCCACGTCTCCCTCGGCCACGGCATCCACTTCTGTCTCGGCGCCGGGCTCGCCCGCCTGGAGAGCCGGCTGGCGATCGAGGAGACCCTGAAGCGTTTCCCGACCTGGGAGGTCGACCACGAGAACGCCGTCCGCCTCCACACCAGCACCGTCCGCGGCTACCAGAAGCTGCCCATCGTGATCTGAGCTCGCGATCTGGGCCATTTCATGATCTGGCGGAATCCCCGGAGTCTTTTCTCCCAAGATTCCACCAGATCATGAAAATAGCGCCGACGGCCCCGGCCGGTCAGGTTCCTGGCCGGCCGGGGCCGTCGGCGCTTTCTGGTCGTGTGTGCTGCCCGGCCGTTTGCTCAGTGCTGCGCCTGGTGGCTGGCGACATAGTCGGCCGCGGTCTTGTGGAGATGGCGGATCATGATTTCCTGGTCGTTGATCGGGAACTGGGTGACGACGCGGGACTCGAGCATCGTCTGGGTGGCCTCCAGGGTGTTGGAGTCCTGGAGAGCGAACTCCTTGAAGGTGACCGCCGCCAGTTCCTGACGCATCCGCTCGGTGGCGTTCTTCGGCGGGACGAAGTAGAGGGTGCCCTCGAAGATGTGCTTGTTGTAGGCCGTCGGCCAGTAGTGGTAGGTGAGGTACCAGCCCGGCGCCCACACCAGGATCATGAAGTTCGGGAAGAAGACGTAGGAGTCGTTGCCCCACTTGTGGTGACGGCTTGGGTTGAGGCCGGACGGCAGCTGGTCGAGCCCGGGGAGGTCGGGCCGGTCCCAGGGGCCGAAGTTGCCGCTGCGCAGCGCGCGGTCGATCGGCTTGACCATGCTGAGGTCCTTCGGCGGTGACATCCCGCCCCAGGTGGACTGCATCCCGTGCAGCCCGTCGATGTCGTAGTGCAGCCCCTCGTAGCCGTATGCCTGGATCTTGCGGCTCTCGGAGCTCACGTACTGCTTACCGTGCAGCACGGGCGCGTGGTAGAACTCGGCGAACGCGTCGATGTAGAGCTTCCAGTTCGCGCCGACCTCGGCGCGGTACTTCCAGGTCTGCGTCATCTCGCCGAACGGGTAGCCCTCGAGACCCTTCGCGAAACGGCCGAGGTACTCGCGCGCCGACGTGGAGTCGTTGTCGTCGAGATTGATGAAGACGAAGCCCTCCCACACCTCGCAGCGCACTGGGACGAGCCCGAGCGTCGCCTTGTCGAGGTCGAAGAACTCCGACTCCTGCTGCACGAACGTGCACGCGCCGTCGAGGCCGTAACGCCAGGCGTGGTACTTGCAGATGAACTGGCGGGCCGTGCCGCTGACTTCCTCGCCCGGGTTCTCCTGCCAGACCAGCTTGTTACCGCGATGGCGGCAGATGTTGTGGAACGCGCGGACCCCGCCATCGGCGTCCCGGACGACGATCACCGACGTGCGGGCGGCGTGGATCTCCTTGGTGAAGTAGCTGCCGGTCTTCGGGATCTGCTCGACGCGGCCGACGTTCAGCCAGGTGTGCTGGAAGATCGCCTTGCGCTCGACCTCGTAGTACTCGGGCGAGATCGAGTCCTCGAACGAGACGAAGCCGGTGCCGAGGCTCGGGAAGTGCTCGGTCCAGCTGCCCTCGGCGGGTTTGGGGAAGTGCGCCATCGATCTGCCTCCCGAGTCGGTCGTGGCAGCGGGCCAGCGGCCGAAAATCGTACGGTGCCGTCCGGTTGATTAACCATACGGTCCCGTACGATTTAGGTCAACCGGCCGGACGCGGACGCCGGCGCCGCTGGCTCCCGCCCGGCGCCCGCGGCCCCTGCCCGTCGCACCCGGCCCGTGCTCGTCACACGCGGCCCGTGCCCCGTGGCCGTCGCGCACCGTCGCCCGAAACGGGCGGGACCGTAGGGTTGTCGGGTGGTGTCTGAGGTGGGGAGGGAGCGATCCCGCTCAGGGCGGCCGACGTCGACGCAGGCGGCCCGACTGACCGACCGGATCCGGCGCGCGGCCGTCGACGCGTTCCTGGAGAACGGGTACGACGGCACCAGCATGGAGGCGGTCGCGCAGGCCGCCGGCGTCACCAAGGGCACGCTCTACGCCCGCTACTCCGACAAGCGCGCGCTCTTCATCGCCGTGAGCTCGTGGGCGCTGACGCGGCTGGAACGGGACGAAGGAGCCCTGGAACCGCTGCCGGACGACCTCGCCGCCAGCCTGGAGACGATCGCGCGCGCCATCCTGGCGCGGTCCGTCGACCCGGATCTGGTTCGGCTCAGCCGGATGGCGATCGCCGAGTCCGCCCGGTTCCCCGACTTCGCCGCGAGCTCCCAGGCCATCACCTGGACGCCGAGGATACGAGTGATCATGGATCTGCTGCGCAGGCACGAGCACGCAGGCACGATCGTCGTCCGCGACGTCGAGATCGCCGCCGAGCAGTTCTTCGCCATGGTCGGCGCCATGCCGGCCTGGCTTGCCGCCTACGGAATCCATCGCCGGCCCGAGGTCGAGGAGGCGCACATCCAACACGCCGTCGACCTGTTCCTCAACGGCCTGCGCATCCGCGAGACCCCGGCCCCGCTCTCGCCCTAGGTGTCAGGCTGGCTGGATTTCGGGCTGGCTAGTTCAGGCTGGGCGGGATCCGGGCGAGACCGGGGGAGCTGACCGTGGTGATCGTGGTCAGCAGCGCCAGCTCGCGGCGCAGCATGGCCTGCTCGGCGCGCAGCCGGCTGTGCGCGTCCGGGGCCTCGAGCAGCTCCTGGCGGTGCGCGATGTCCGGCACGACCGCGGCGGCGACCAGGTAGGACAGCGCCACCGGGTCGTCGGGCAGGTCGGGCAGGCGGATCTCCAGCGCCTTCTTCTCGGCCAGCCTGGTGGTGTACTCGCGCAGCAGGGCCTGCACCGACGGCACGAGCGCGCCCGCGGTGTCGCCGGCGGCGTCGGCCAGGTAGGCCACCTCGCCGATCAGGTAGGGCCGGCTCTCGGTGTCGACCGAGTGGATCGTGAACCGGCGCTCGCCCACGGTCATCAGCGAGTACCGGCCGTCCGGGAGCCGCTCGGCCCGGCGCAGCACCGCCGAGCAGCCGACGTCGTAGAGCTCGGGATGCTGCGGGCCGACCTCGCGGCCGTGCCGGATCGCGACGACGCCGAACGCGCGCGGTGCCTGTTCCGGCAGGTCGAGCAGCTCGCCGACCAGCTCCCGGTAGCGGGGCTCGAAGATCTGCAGCGGCAGCAGCAGTCCGGGCAGCAGCACCGTTCCGAGCGGGAACAACGCCAGCCGCTCGGTCGCCGGCTCGCCGCCCAGGTCGCCGGGCGCCTCACCTGGCTCCGTCGATTCGTCCGTCACACTGGTCGCCTCCGTCCCCTTCGTCCTATCGTCCCACCGCGCGGGCCTCGACGCCCCGCCCCCGCCCCTCTCCGTCGGTCTGGCCAGGGCGGGGGTGGCCCGACGGGTCTTATGCCCTGGTTTGGGCACCGTTTACCCGTCGCTCGTCCGATGGTCGCCAGGCCGGCCTGGCCGTGGTCTCCGGGGTTCAGGGCGCGCGGCTACGGGAAGCGGCGGGTCAGCGGCTCACGCTGGTGGGCGGCGCGGGTGAAGAACCGGAGCGGGGCCCGCTTTGGCTCGGGCGTGGACCAGCGGGAGCTCACGACCGGTTCGACGGGCCGGGTGGCGCGCCGCGGCGGCAGGAACGAGGCGTCCGTCCAGGCCACGTTCAGGCTGGCGCACCGTGGGCAGCGCTGGCCCAGCTTCGGCGAGGGCACCGGTATCCCCCGGCGGAAGTACGTCTCGACGACGTCGCCCTCGTATCCGGTCCACCGGACCACCTCATAGGCCTGCCGCCACTCCAGCTGGCAGCGCCGGCACGTGAACAGCACCTCGATCGGTGCTCGCTCTACTTCCATCGCGACCTCCCAGGCTCGCGACCTGCCACGTTCGTGGAGCCGGACGCATCGGGCACCGGCCCCGGACAGGAATGCCCTGGGATATCGCCCGCAACCGGCCAGGGCTAGCTCGACGACGAACCAGCTGGGCCGGGCCGCCGTGGCCGACCAGCCCGGAGCCGCCCGGGGCCAGCCGGGAGAGCCGGGGGAGACCGCGTTGCGGGACCCGAGGGGACGCTGACAGGGTGGGCTGACAGGGTGGACGGAACGCGGTGTCCGACGGGGACGCCGAACCGGCAAGGAGATCATGGCGGACGACGAGGGTGGGTGCCGGATCGGGCTCGCCGAGCACCTGCGTACGCCGGAGCTGGTGTTCGGGATCGTGCGGACCGTCGGCACGGAGACGGCGCCCGTGCTCCAGGAGCTGCACGCCGCGCTCGCGGCCGCGAACTACCAGGTCTTCCGGATCGATCTGGACGCCCTGCTCACGCGGCTGACGCCCGGCCGTGACGACGCCGACCGCGACAGCGCGGACCGTGACAGCGCGGACCGCGACAGCGCCGGCCGTGACGACGCCGGTCTGGCCGGTGCCGCCGGCGTCGCCCCCGGCAAGCTCCGGCTCGCGGGTCCGTCCAAGGCCGTGGCACGGCCGGCGGACGAGCCGACGCGGCGTGAGCTGCTGATGGACGCGGGCGACCAGCTGCGGGCGCGGCTGGGCCGGGCGGACGCGGTCGCGCTCGCCGGGGTGCGGGAGATCCACGAGATCCGGGGTGGCGACGGCATCGACCACACCCGCCCGCGCGCGTTCGTTCTCGACAGCCTGACCCACAAGGCCGAGGTGGAGACGCTGCGCCAGGTCTACGGCCGGCGCGCCTTCTTCATCGCGTGCGACGCGCCGCGCCCGGAGCGGGCCAGGATGCTCGCGCAGCTGTTCGAGCGCAGTGCCGGGCTGGCCGCGACCGACGCCGAGCGGGCCGCGACCCACGCCGTGGACCGCGACTTCGGCCTGGCGACCAGCCTGACCTCGGCACCGGTCGGGCGCGGGCTGCGGCTGTCGTCGTCGGCGGCGCTGGAGCGCTGCGACCTGTTCGTCCGCTGCGACGACCCGACGCAGACCCGCCGGCACGTGCGCCGCCTGGTCGAGTGCATCCACAGCCACCCGTTCCACACGCTGACGATGGACGAGCTGGGCATGGCCGCGGCCTACCGGGGCTCGCTCACCACGGCCGTGCTGGCCCGCCGCGTCGGCACCGCGATCATGGTGGACGAGCAGATCGTCGCGGTCGGCGCGAACGAGGTGCCGAAGGCCGGCGGCGGCTACTACCACACCGAGAGCCAGCCGGACGGGCGCGAGTTCATGGCCGGCCTGGACGCCTCCGACGGCATCCGGGCGCAGATCCTCGCCGACCTGCTGGCCCGGCTGCGCGCAGGCTGGTTCACCCCCGAACTGCGCCAGCGCACCGTCGCGGAGCTCACCGAACTGGCCATCAACGACGAGAACATCCGCGACGCGGACCTGTTCGACGTCATCGAGTACGGCCGGACCACGCACGCCGAGATGGTGGCGATCACCTCCGCCGCCCGCCGCGGGATCGCGATCGAGGGCGGCACCCTCTACAGCACGACGCTGCCCTGCCACGAATGCACCCGCAACATCATCGCCTCCGGCCTGGCCCGGGTCGTCTACCTGGAGCCGTACCACAAGAGCAAGGGCGGCGAGCTGCACCGCGACGCGATCGACCTGTTCCCCGAGCCGACCGCGCGTACCGACCGGGTGTCGTTCGAGCCGTTCTCCGGCTTCTCCCACCACCGCCTGTCGGACCTGTTCTCCTGGGTGCCGCGCAAGGCCGACGACGTGCGGCGCGCCCGCGGCGAGCGGATCCGCCTCGACGGCCGGGCCGTGATCTGGCGTGCCCACGAGGCGGCCCTGCGCCCGAGCATCAGCGACCCGGCGTTCGCCGAGACCGACGGCCTGACCCGCCTGGTCACCGAGATGCGGGTCCTCGCCGCGCTGCCCGGCCCCCGGCCCCGCTCCGCCTGCGCCCCGCTCGCCGACCTGGAGAGCCTTCTCGACACCATCGCCTCCACGCTGGACAACGGCGGGACGCGGGAGCGCCCCGCCGCCGGCCAGCGCTAGGCGATGCGGCTGGCGGGGAACCAGTTGCCGGCGGCGTCGCGGAACATCTGGTGGAGGCGGTCGCCGACGCGGGCCACGACCTCCAGGTGGCCCTGGAAGGTGCTCTGGATCATCGTCACCCCGTCGACCCGCCCCAGGTTCGTCGCGAACGGGCGTGGGCCGCTCCACGGAGTGCCGAAGGCGCTGTTGTTCCGCCAGTAGTGGATCAGGCCGCCGCTCGCGCTCGGGACGACGACCTCGAAGTTGCGCGAGGTCCCGAAGACGCTCTCGATCAACACCGGGTTGCCGGCGACGCCGTCGGCGAAGGCGACCGTGACGTGCCAGGCGGCCGCGGCGGTCTGGTCGCGCCAGATGTGCAGCAGCCGGCTGCCCACCCGGACGACGGCCTCCAGGCTGCCGACGCCGCCGCCCCGGCTGCCCTGGATGAGGCTGACGGCGTCGACGTGGCCGAGCTCGGTCAGCAGTTGGCGCGGGTTGCTCCAGGGGAAGCCGAAGACGTCATGATTGCGCCACATGTGCATGAGGCCGACGCCGGTCGACGGGAAGAGCATCTCGAAGTTGCCCCGGGCGCCGTACCGGCTCTGCACCAGCGAGTGCGTGCCGGCGGCGCCGGTGGCGATCCGGGCGGGCTTCGACCAGGCGAACGAGCTGGTGCTGTCCCGCCACAGGAAGTGCAGGTCGACACCGGCCCGCACGACGGTCTCCAGCGGCCCCGGCGCCTGCAGGGTGCTCTGGACCATCGACACGGCGTCGAGGCGGCCGAGCACCTGGGCGGTCTGGAAGGGGTCCTCCCAGGGGAAGCCCGCCTGGTCGAAGTTCTCCCACCGGTGGGTGAGGCCCGAGAACGACGAGGCGGTGAGCAGCTCGAAGTTGCCGAGCTGTCCCAGACCCTTGGCCTGGATGAGGAGCGGGTTGCCGGCGGCGCCCCGGCCCCAGCCGACGTGTGCCGGGGTGTACCGGCAGAAGTTGAACGTGTTGCCACGCATCAGGCAGTCGACAGGGGCGGCGGCGCAGGCGTCGCAGTTGCCGTTGGGCACACCGAACCGGCCCCAGGCGCCGCCGCAGTCGCAGCCCGACGACGCGTACTCGTCGACCGCGCCGAAGATGTGGCATGACTCGTGGGCGATCACCCGGTCGAGGTTGTCCGGGCCCCAGCCGTCGTTGTCGTACGTCAGCACGAGCCGCGGCCCACCGATGGCCGCGTAGGCGAAGTAGCGCACCGGGTACTTGGTGACGAAGATGACGTAGCCCCAGCGGGTGCCGAGCTGGCCGCGGACGACGTCGGCGTAGTCGTAGACGCCGTCGAAGTTCGCCTGGTAGCCGAGCTTGGCCATCGTCGGGTCGCGCCAGTACGCCTCCAGGTCGTCCTGGGACGGGTCGGCGGCCTGGCTGAGCCGGACGATCTGGATGTCGTAGCTGAAGGTGACGTCGGCGGCCGGGTTGGCGGCGGCGAGCCAGGACAGGCCGTTCTGCGCCTCGGCGACGACCTTCGTCCGCTCGGCCGCGGTGAACTGCAGGTCGGCGGTGGGTCCCTCGACGAGGACCAGGCCGACGGCGACGCTGCCCTCCAGGTAGGAGCTCAGGGGCGCGGCGCCCACGTCGCCCGGGGTGGAGGTGCCGTCGGGGGCGACGGCGGCGACGGTGGAGCGGGACGCGGCCGGTGGGCGGACACGCGCGGCAGCCCCCCGGGGTGGCGCGATGTCGGTGCAGGCGTGCTCCATGTCCCACAGCTGCCCGTCGCGCGGGCGCTCCTGTTTGCCCCGCCGGTAGGCGGCGCTGGCCCGCAGCCGGAACGCCTCGAGGCCGAGGGTCTCGGTCCGGTCCAGCCCGGCGGCGAGGCCCGTCGTCGCGACGACCGACCCGTCGGTCGAGCCGACGGCGGCGCGGTCGTGGTGGTCGTCCGCCACGGCCGCGGCCCGCGGCGTCGACCGCTCCGTGCCCGCCGGCTGCCCACCGGCGACACCGGGAGTGCCGCGGGAGCCGGGAGTGCCGAGGGTGCCGAGGACCTGCACCCGGCCGTAGCGGTGCAGGACGCGCTCCCCGGTGGCGACGGCGGCGGGGCTCGCGGGGCCCTGGCCCGCCGGCTGCGCGAGGGAGCCGGCGGCCGGCGTGGCCAGCTGATCGTCGGACGCCGCGCGCACGCCGGCTCCGCTCGCCCCAGAAGACCCGGTGGCGCCGGGCGCGATCAACACCCGCTCGTCGGCCGGAACATCCCCCGCCATAGTCGATCCTTCGTCCTCTCGTGGATAAGCAGTGGGGAGCAGTAGGGAGCACTGTGGACTGCTGTCGGGATTTGTACCGTGCCGCTCCGGGTCGGACGGGCACTTTCGCCCTACTCGGCAGCTATCGGCTATCGGCAGCCAGGAGACACGCCGCCGCGAGCGGCCAGGTGTGGCAGGTTCTTGCCAATCCGACCCGCCTCGGTCAGCCGGGCGGCAGGCGGTGCGGTGGGCCGCCGCCGGTGGAAGGCCCGGAGTTCATGTCCGGCCAGCCCGGCATCTGCATGGGCATCCCCGGCGAGATCGCTCCGGCCCCGCCCTGGGCGGCGGCCTGCGCACTCATGGCCTCGGAGACCTTGCGCATGATCGCCTCGACCAGGCGCACCGCCTGTCCGGTGGCCAGGTTGAGCACGATCTCGGAGTCACCGGCGACCTGGAAGCGCACCGACACGTCGGCCATGTGGCCGTCTCCCTTCGTCGTGGACGTAATGGGTCCCGGACTGCCCAGCCGATTTGCCATGAAGCCGGGCGAGGCGCGAAGAACGCGAAGAAGCGGACGATGCGCCTCGTTCGGCCCGGACAGTCCGCACCGTCAGTGAACTTACGGCGTTGCGATTTGGCGTATCCGGCCCCCGGTAGGGTCGCGCTGATGAACAACCAAGCGGACACGACGGGTGACGACACGGGCGGCGGCGGCGTGGTCACTCCCAGCCGTGCGCCCGCCGCCGGCGTCGTGACCGTCGCCGACTGCGTGGCCGCGATCGAGGACGCCTACCCGCCGGGGTTCGCCGAGTCGTGGGACGCCGTGGGCCTGTCCGTCGGTGAGCTGGGCGCGCACGTGGGTCACGTCCACTTCGCGGTCGACCCGACCGTCGAGGTGGCCGCCGAGGCGGTGGCGCTCGGCGCGGGTCTGCTCGTCACCCACCACCCCCTGTTCCTGCGCGGCGTGCACGGCGTCGCGGCGACGACCGCCGGCGGGCGGGTCGTCACCACCCTCATCCGCGGCGGGGCGGCACTGTTCACCGCCCACACGAATGCCGATGTGGCCTGTGCCGGCGTCAACGACGCCCTCGCGGCCGCGCTCGGCCTCACCGACGTGCGCCCGCTGGCCGAGGGCCCCGACCACCCGGGGCACGGCCGGCTCGGCGAGCTGCCCGAGGCCGAGCCGCTGTCGGCGTTCTGCGCCCGGGTCGCAGCCGCGCTGCCGACGACCGCCGGCGGCGTGCGGGCCACCGGCGACCCGGACCGGCCGGTGCGCCGGGTAGCGGTCTGCGGCGGCTCCGGGGGCGAGCTCGCCGCCGCGGCGGACGCCGCCGGCGCGGACGCCTTCCTCACCGCCGACGGGCGCCACCACCACGTGCTCGACGCCGTCGCCGCGCACGGCGTCGCGATCGTCGACGTCGCCCACTGGGCCAGCGAGTGGCCGTGGCTCGCCTACGCGGCCGAGCGGCTTGCCGCCGCGTTGTCCGCCACCGGCCGTACCGTGGTCACGTCGGTGTCGACGCTCGTCACCGACCCGTGGCGGCTGCACGTCCCCCAGGGCACCCCACCCCGGACGCCGTAGCCGGCCGCCCGCCCCGCCTTGCCTGTCCCTGCACCTGTCCCTGCCCGACCCGCGAAGCTCGCCGCGAGGAGACCATGAAGGCCGACCCAGCCACCCAGCTCCGGCTCCTCGACCTACAGACCCTCGACTCGGGCCTGGACCGGCTGGCGGCCCGCCGCCGCGACCTGCCCGAGCTCGCCGTCATCGCCGAGCGCACCAAGGTGATCGACTCACTGCGCGCCGACATCGTCCGGGTCGAGACCGAGATCTCCGACCTCGCCCGCACGCAGCGCAAGCTCGACGACGAGATCGACCTGGTGCGCTCCCGCGCCGACCGCGACCGTCGCCGCCTGGACGCCGGCCAGGTCAGCAACGCCCGCGAGCTGGAGAACCTGCAGTCCGAGCTCGCCTCACTCGCCCGCCGGCAGGGGGTGCTGGAGGACGAGGCGCTGGAGAAGATGGAGGCGGCCGAGGAGCTCGACACGCGGCTGGCGAAGCTCGTCGCCGAGCGCGACCGGGTCCAGGCCGAGCTGGACACCTCCGCGGCCCGCCGCGACGAGGCGTTCGCCGAGATCGACGCCCAGGCCGCCGAGACGCGCCAGGAGCGCGAGACGCTCGCCCCGGCGCTGCCGGTGCCGCTGGTGACCCTCTACGAGCGGATCCGGTCGACGTCGAACGGCGTGGGCGCGGCGAAGCTGGTGCGCCGCCGCTGCGAGGGCTGCCACCTGGAGCTCTCCGGCGCGGATCTGCGCATCCTCGCGGACAGCCCGGCCGACGAGGTGCTGCGCTGCGAGGAGTGCCGGCGCATCCTCGTCCGGACCGCGGAGTCGGGGATCTAGTGGCGGTCGCGGTGCCAGGCGCCCGGATCGTCGTCGAGGCCGACGGCGGGTCGCGGGGCAACCCGGGCCCGGCCGGCTACGGCGCGGTGGTCCGCGACGCCGACAGCGGCGCGGTGCTCGCCGAGCGGGCCGGCGCGATCGGCGTCGCGACGAACAACGTCGCCGAGTACCAGGGCCTGATCGCCGGTCTGCGGGCCGCCGCCGAGGTCGCCCCGGACGCCGACGTCGAGGTCCGGATGGACTCGAAGCTCGTCGTCGAGCAGATGAGCGGCCGCTGGAAGATCAAGCACCCGTCGATGCGGCCGCTGGCCGCCGAGGCCGGCGAGCTCGCCGCGGCCCGGTCGGCTCCCGTCCGCTACCGCTGGATCCCCCGGGAGCGCAACAAGGACGCCGACCGGCTCGCGAACGAGGCCATGGACGCGGCCGCCGCCGGCCGCGTCTGGGAGCCCTCCACGCCCCAGTCCCCGGACCCGGCCCCGACGCCCGCGCCGTCGACCCGGCGGCTGTCGGGCTGGGTGGCGCCGCCGGCGCCCCCGACCTGGACCGTGCTGCTGCGCCACGGGCAGACCCCGGTGTCGATCGAGAAGCGTTTCGGCGGGACGGTCGACGCGGCGCTGACCGACGTCGGTCACGCCCAGGCCGCCGCCGCGGCCGCGCGGCTGCGCGGCGAGGCGTTCGACGCGGTGATCTGCTCGCCGCTCAAGCGCGCCCGCCAGACGGCGGAGGCGGCCCACGGCGGGCTCGTCCCCGCGCCGGGGCGCGACGAGGTCGCGTTCGTCGTCGACGAACAGCTGCGGGAGACGGACTTCGGTATTTGGGAGGGACTGACCTTCGCCGAGGCCCGCGAGCGTCACCCCGACGAGCTGTCCGCCTGGCTCGCGGACCCGGCCGTGCCGCCGCCCGGCGGAGAGAGCCTCGCGGCCACGATCGAGCGCGTCGACGCCGCGCTCGCGGCGCATCGCGCCGCCTTCCCCGGCGGGCGGCTGCTCGTCGTCACCCACATGGGGCCGATCAAGTCGGCCGCGTCGCTGGCACTCGCCGCCGGGCCCGCCGTCTTCTACCGGCTGCACCTGGACCTGGCGTCGCTGACGACGATCGCCTGGTATGCCGACGGCCCCGCCGTCCTGCACGCCTTCAACGACGTCAGCCACCTCGCCGACGGGTCCCTGGCCGGAGAGTAAGGGGTCTCCCCGCTACGCTGGGACGGCCGAGCCCGGTGCGTCGGGGGGCTCGTGGCCGGGGGCGTCCCAGGGGAGACCCTCGCCGTGGCGATGGCGCTTGCGACGGTAGACGCGATCCTCGACGCGCAGCAGCCACGCGTCGACGAAGAGCCGTTCGGCCGGGCGCAGCGTCGCCAGGACTGCCGGCGGCGGGGCCTCCGTGTAGACGCCGACGATGTAGGGCTGCTCGGCGATCCGGCCGGCGGCCCGGGGCGGCAGCGGGACCAGCGCCAGCCGCGGTGGGTAGTCCAGCGTCACCGGCACGAGCTGGCGCAGCGCCTCGAGCGCCGTCAGCGGCCGGGTGGGCGGCGGTGGGGTCGCGGTGCCCGGCGTCGAGCGCCGGGGCGGCGCGGGGGCGGCGGGGCCGTCGATGCCCGGGCCGAGGACGACCAGCAGCTCCACCGGCACGTCCCAACTGGGCCGGTCCCGTGCACCCTCAGTGGTCTGCCCGGTCACCAGAGGCCACCTCCCGCCGCAACGGTAGCGCGCCGCCCCCTCGTCCCGGAACTGGCCAATCCCGGACAGCCGGTGACCGAACCGGTTCGAGGGCGACGGCACCCGCCGGCGGGTTGGTCAGCTGAGCAGGGCGGGCGCCAGCCGGCGCCATTCCTCGCGGGGGAGGGAGCTGTCGGCGGTGAGGACCTGGACGCAGACGTGGTCGGCGCCGGCGGCGCGGTGCTCCGCCACCCGCCGCGCGATGGCGGCTTCGTCCCCGATGACGACCGTGGCGTCCACGAGGCGGTCGGTGATGGAGAACAGGTCTTCGTTGGTGAACCCGAGCCTGCGCAGGTTGTTCGCGTAGTTCGGAAGCTGCAGGTAGCCGGCCAGGAACTGGCGGGCGATCCCCAGGCCGACGACCCGGTCGTCGGTCAGGACGACGGTCTGCTCCGGCGCCAGCAGCGGCCCGGTCCCCAGCGCCTCGCGCGCGATCGCGGTGTGCTCCGGGCTGACCAGGTATGGGTGCGCGCCGCCGGCCCGGGTGCGGGCGAGCTCGAGCATCTTCGGGCCGAGGGCGGCGAGCACCCGGTCGGCCACCGGCACCGGCGGCGTGGCGGCGTCGAGGCCGTCGAGGAAGCTCGTCATCGCCCGCAGTGGCGCCCGGTAGCGGCCGGGCTCCTTGATCTGGTCGATGAGCGGCGCGTGGCTCACTCCGATCCCGAGCAGCAGCCGGCCGCCGAACTTGTCGGTGAGCGCCGCCCGCGAGGCGGCGACGTCGGCGGGTTCGTGCATCCAGAGATTGAGGATCCCGGTGGCGATGGTGGTGCGGTGCGTCGCCGCGAGCAGGTTCTCCAGCGCGTCGAACACCGGCCCGCCGGTGTCCGGGATCCAGATCGCCCGGTAGCCGAGCTCGTCGAGCTCGGCCGCGGCCTCGGCGGCCGGGCCGGGGGCGCCGTAGCGCAGCTGGGCATTCCAGATGCCGACTCCACCAAGATCCATCGTGGCCGCGCCTCCTCGGGTGTGGTCAGGGCGAGATACCCGACCGGTCGCGTTGACCGTATAGAGCGGGCCGTGAGCCTGCCCACACGTCGTCCCCGGGTGACATCGGCGGATGTCACCGAGGGATGACGTGGTTTGCTGAGATGTCGGGCGGCACTGCCGCCCGCCCGGGGCATGACGCGCCCCGCGGCGGCGCGGGGGCGAAAAAGGGGTGGCTGTGAGCGTCCAGGAGCAAGGAAGGCGGCCTTCGGCGAACACGTGCACCTTCGGCGTGGCCGGGCTGCGGCTCGCGGGGGACCGGTGGGAGCCGCCGGCGGGCACCAGCCGCGGGGTCGTGCTGCTGCTGCACGGCGGCGGGCAGACCCGGCACTCGTGGCGGCGCACCGGCGAGCGGATGGCCGAGCTCGGCTGGACCGCCATCGCGCTGGACGCCCGCGGCCACGGCGACAGCGACTGGGACCCGGCGCAGGACTACAGCCACGTCGCCATGGCCGACGACCTCGGTGAGATCGTCCGCCAGCTCGGCGAGCCGCCGGTGCTGGTCGGCGCTTCGATGGGCGGGATCACCGCGCTGGTCGCGCAGGCGCGCGACCCGGAGCTCGGCCGGGCGCTGGTCCTCGTCGACATCACCCCGCGCATCGAGCCGGCGGGCATCAAGCACATCTTCGAGTTCATGACGTCGGCGCCGAACGGGTTCGCGAGCCTGGAGGAGGCCGCCGAGGCGATCGCCGCGTACAACCCGAACCGCAAGCGGCCGCCGAGCCAGGAGGGCCTGAAGAAGAACCTGCGGCTGCGTGACGGCCGCTGGCACTGGCACTGGGACCCGGCCTTCATGAAGATCCGTGAGGAGGCTCGCCGCGAGCTCGGCCACGACGTCCTCGACGCGGGCGACCCCGGCGACTCGGGCGCTTCTGGCGCTTCGAGCGCCGCTGGGGGCGCCGAGGCGACCTCGCAGGACTTCCTCGCCGAGGCGGAGCGGGCGATCCAGAGCGACCGGCTGCGCGACGCGGCCCGCTCGATCCGGGTCCCGGTCCTGCTGGTGCGCGGCAAGCAGTCGGACATCGTCAGCGAGGAGGGCGTCGCCGAGCTGCTCACGCTCATCCCGCACGCCGAGTACGTCGACGTCACCGGCGCCGGCCACATGGTCGCGGGCGACGACAACGACGTCTTCGCCGGCCGCCTCGGCGCCTTCCTCGACCGCCTGCCCGCGCTGCCGCAGCGCTGACCGGCCGTGGCGGCTGCCCGACCGCGGCTCCTGGTGGGGACGCTGGTCTACACCGGCCTGGTCGTCTCGCTGATCGGGACGCTGGGCACACCGCTCATCCCGCTGATCGTGCACGAGCACCACGTCTCGTTCGTCGCCGCGCAGTGGATCCTCACCGTCACCCTGCTCGTCGGCGCGGTCGCGGGCCCGACGCTCGGCCGGCTCGGTGACGGGCCGCGCCGCAAGGGCGTCCTGATGGGCGGCCTCGGCTCGGTGCTCGCCGGGGCGGTCGTCGCGGCGACGGCGTGGAACTTCCCGCAGCTGGTCGTCGGCCGGGCGCTGATGGGATTCGGCCTGGGCCTCATGCCGCTGACGTTCGCGACGGCGCGCGAATTCCTGCCGAAGGCGAGCGGCGTGCGGGTGGTCGCCGTGCTGTCGGTGAGCGTCGCCAGCGGCACGGGCCTGGGCTACCCGCTCACGGGGGCGATCGCCGACCGGGTCGACTACCGCTACGCGTTCTGGTTCGCCGCCCTGCTGACCGCCGCCGCGATCACCCTGATCGCCGTCGCGGTGCCGCGCGCCGGCGCCGCCACCCGGCTGTCCGCGCCGGGCGACGAGCGGCCCCGGCCGTTCGACGTCCCCGGCGCGGCACTGATCGGGCTGGCGCTCGGCGCGGTGCTGCTGGGGTTCAGCCAGGCACCGCGCTGGGGCTGGGGGTCGGCGCCGGTGCTGGGCCTGTTCGCCGGCGGGGTGGTGCTCGCGGCTGGCTGGCTGGCCGTCGAGCGGACCAGCCGCGCGCCGCTCGTCGACCTGCGTTACCTGCGCCCACTGCCGGTGATGGTCAGCAACGGCGCCGCCGTGTTCATGGGCTTCGGGATGTTCGGCGCGGTGTCGCTGGTGATCCGGCTGGTCGAGACGCCGCTGTCCGCCGGGTACGGCTTCGGCGGTGGGGTCCTGCTGGCCGGCCTGATGATCATGCCGGTGTCGGTGGGGACGCTGATCGCGACCAGGGCGGCGCGGGTCGTCGAACGCCGCTTCGGCACTGCCGCCGTGCTGGTGCTCGGCGGCCTGGTGGTCGCGGCCGCGAGCCTGGGGTTGGCCGGCTGGCGTGGGCACCTCGCCGAGGTCGCGGTCGCCACGGGCCTGCTCGGCGTCGGCATCGGTACCGCCTTCGCCGCCATGCCGACGCTTATCATCACGCACGTGCCGCTGGCCGAGACCGGCAGCGCCACCAGCGTCAACCAGGCCATGCGGGTGGTGGGAGGCTCGATGGGCAGCGCGCTGGCCGCCTCGTTGCTGGCCGGCTTCACGCCGGCCGGTGCCCTGCTGCCCCGCGACGCGGGCTACACGGCGGCGTTCCTCATGCTCGGCCTGGTCAGCCTGCTCGGCGCCCTGCTCGGGCTGGTGCTGCGCGCCGGCGGTCTGCAGCGCAGCGGGGTTGCTCCGGTGCTCGCCGCCGGGGGCGGGGCGGGGACGGCCCCGTGACTCCCGGCGGCCCCGTCGTGGGCCACTCGGACCGGGCGGACCGCATGGACCGCGCGGAGCACGTGGACCGCGCCGAGCGGGCGGCCAGGGGCGGTGGCGAGGCCGCGGCGACGGGGACGATCCGGCGGCGGGATGCCCGGCGAAGCCGGGAGCGGCTGCTCGCCGCCGCCGCGGAGCTGTTCGCCGAGCGCGGCTACGCCGGCACCTCGCTGCGGGCCGTCGCCGAGCGGGCCGGCCTCGACGCGGCGCTGGTCGCGCGCTACTACGGCGGAAAGGACGGCCTCTACCGCGCCGTCCTCGCCGCCGACCCGGTCCTCGCCGCCGACCCGGTCGCCGCCGCCGACCCGGTCGTCGACGAGAACGACAACGAGGACGACGCCGAGGCCCGCCGGCGGGCGGCCGACGAGCTGGCCGGGCTGCTCGCCCGGATGGTGGAGCGGTGGGCGGGGGGTCCGGCGACCACGGCGGGCCAGAACGTGTTCCGCTGCGACCTGGACGACGCGGCCAGGGCCGCGACCGCCCAGCGGGTGCGGGAGCGGGTGCTCCCCCTGCTGCGTGCCGCCGCCGAGCCGCCGGGCGGCCCCGGCAGCGAGCTGCGCGCCGAGCTCGCCACCGTCGTTCTGCTCGGGATCGGCGTCGCGCGGACCGCCGGCACGCTGCCCGCGCTGGCCGCCGCCGATCCCGAGGAGCTCGGCGGGTACGCCCAGGCCCTGCTCGACACGGTCCTCGGCCGCCGCTGACGGTCATCCCGTCCCGTCAGCCTGCACGCGCGCCGGACACGCCCGCACAGGTTCGAGGGTGACACTTCCCGCGGTTCCGCAGGCGATCGGCTCCAGTCCTTCGGGCCGGTGGCGGCGGGCGGTAGGTCGTCGGGGCCGGTGGCATGGAACGTGCCGGCTGTCTACGGGGCGTGTCCACCGGTGGCCGTGTCCGTGTGGGCCGAGCTGCCGGCTGATCTCAGCCCAAAGGCCGGGTTCGGCCCGTCCGGTACCAGTCCACCCGGCGTAAGGCCGCCGATCAGGAGGACCGCGAGGGCGGCGGTGACCGCCCACTGTTCGCGTGTGGTGAGGTCGGGCTCGCCGATGTGATCGCGTCGTCCGGTGAATCCGGTGAAGAACCAGCGTACGACCGTCGCCCCGTTGGCCGCTGTCGCGACGGCGAGCGCCACCATCAGCAGCGAGGACGATTCCCGGGTTCCTTCGATCAGGAGGTCCTCGCCGACGAATCCCAGGGTGGCCGGGAATCCGACGACGGCGAGCCCGAGTAGCAGGAAGGCGACGGCGAGTTTCGGGGTGCGGGCGAAACTGCCACCGGCTCCGGTGAGGGTGATGGGCCCCCGGCGTGCCTCGGTGGCCGACAGCACCATCAGGGCGCCGGCCATCCCAATGGCGTAGGCCTGCCAGGCCAGTACCGCCCCGGCCACGGTCGTCGGTGACGCATTCGCGATGCCGCACGCGACGATTCCGGACACGCTGACCGTGACGGCGCTCAGCCCGCGCCGGGCGTCGGGCTGGACGAGCCCGAGCAGGGCGCTGAGCAGGGCGGACACCGCTGCGATCACGAGGAGTCCGGTCCCGGTCGCCGGCATGCTGTCGGCGAGGAGCAGCATCGGCGCGGTCGGACCCGTGAGGAACACGACGACCAGACCCATCGGCGCTGATTCCACCAGCCCGGAGACCCACAGGTGCAGTGGCAGCAGGCCCAGTCGGGCCGTGGCGGCGGCGATGATCGCCGCGGTGCCGATCGTGCCCGCCCGTCCCGACCCGTCGCCGATGGCCAGGACGGTCACGCCGAGGGCGGCCAGCGTGACACCGAACGCCTGGTGCAGGGCGAACAGCCGGGCCGGTCCTCGCGAACCGAGGCGATGGCGCAGGTCACGCCACATCGCGGCGGACGCCAGCGCCCACAATGCCACGATCACGGCCGGTTCGCCGGTCGCGGTGGCCGCCAGCCCGGTGGCGAGCACCATCAGGACGTGGATGAACGTGCGCGGGGTGTGCGTGCGTACCGGCGCCAGCGCGACCGCGACCAGGCCGGCCAGCCCCGTGGCCACCGGTGTCCAACGGGCCCATCCCGTCGTCAGGGTGGTCAACGTGCCCCAGCCGACGCCGGCGAGCGCGTCGTCGACGAGTCCGGCCAGCGGGACGCAGATGACGATCGCCGCGAGCGCGGTGCCTGCCCAGCCTGTCGCCGCCGCCCGTGCCCGCCGGGCGTCGAGGCGTCGGTGGGCCAGATCGCCCGCGCCGAGCAGGAGCAGGACGGCGGCCAGCAGCGGGCCGAGCGACACCGTCATCATTGCCCCCTGGGAGCGACGCCGTCCGCTGGCGCATCCCGGCCGGCCCCTTCGCGGACCGGCGCACTCCTGCTGACCGGGCCGCCGGCCGCCGTGCCACGCGCCGCCGTTGCACCAGGGACGGTGATGGTGCGGTTGCCGAGGGTCAGGCTGAGGGTGGCCACGCCGGGGGTCGTGCCACCGCGCGCACCGCCGATTCGGTCGGCCGCGCGCCGCTGGCCCTCGTCGACGGCCCGCAGCAGCCGCGCGATCGGGGCGCACAGGCGGCGCAGCCAGACGTCCAGATAGCCGCGTTCGAGCGCGTACCGGTACAGCCGTGGCTGCCAGCGGGCCGGGACGAGCCGTTCGAGATGCCGGCCGGCGTGCGGCAGCGTCCGCCCCATCGCCTGTTCGAGATGGTGCCGGTCGTGCAGCAGGCTCGGTGAGCGCAGGATCTGCGCGCTGCGCACCGCCGCATGTCCCAGGATGTGCGGGATGGCCAGCAGGTACAGGCCCAGACCGATCTCGGCGACGATCAGCCCGACCTGCGTCATGGAGGCGTAGGCCAGGGCGCTTTTGATGTCTGACTGCACGCGGCCGACCACGGTGGCGTGCAGGGCCGTCGCGAGACCGAGCAGGACGACGACCACCCGGGCCGCGGGCGCGCCGTCGAGCAGGGCGTGGGTGCGTAGCAGCAGGTACGGTCCGAGGTGCACCGAGATCGCGCCGTAGAAGATCGCGCTGGACGGGGTGGGGCCCTCCATCGCCCGAGGCAGCCAGCCACTCGCCGGCACCAGTGCCGACTTGCCGACCACGGCCAGCACCAGGAGCAGCGCCACGATCGTCGCGCTTACCGCGGAGGCCGGCACGGGGACCTGCGCCCAGTCCGTCCAGCCGGCCTGGCCCGGCCAGCCGGTCGCCGGCGCGGGCGGGCTGGCCAGGTCCACCGATCCGGCCGTGCCGGCCAGCAGCGCGGTCCCGGCCAGCAGCCCGACGTCGCAGGCCCGGTAGGTCAGGAACGCGCGCAGCCCGTGCCGCACCGGTCCACGCCGTTCGTGGAAGAAGGCGATCAGCAGGGCTGAGGACATCCCGACCAGCTCCCAGCCGACGAACACGACGGCCAGACTGCCGGCGAGCACGACCAGTTCGACGCCGGTGCCGAACAGCGTGAGCAGCAGGTAGAAGCGGAAGAACCCGGGCTCCCGGTGCAGGTACCGGCTCGACAACGCGCCGATCAGCCCGATCAGCGTCGCCGCGGACAGCGCAAACGGGACGGACAGCCGATCGGCCACCAGGTGCCAGCGCCAGGCATGGCCGGGAGCGGCGAACCAGGTTCCGACCTGAACGTCGATCAGGTCGCGCCCGGTCAGCAGGAGATCGACACCGAGAGCGGCCGTCGCGAGGACGACGGCACCGAACACGATGGCCACGACCGTCACCGCGGCCCGTTCCGACCGGCGGTGACCAAACCACAGGGCGACGGCCTGTACGGCGACCCCGGCGGCCGGCAGCACGACCGCGGCCAACAGCAACGCGGTCATCACCCCGCCATGCGCGCCCCCGGACAGGTTGGTCGTGAGGGCGTGCCTCATCCCGCGGGGCGGGGGTTGACCGGCGGTGTGCCGAGAACCGCGGCGCATCCGAGATGTTCACGACGGCCGGCGTAGAACTCCGCCGAACGGGTCACCACCGGCAACGTGAGATCGTCCGGGTGGTGCCGGCGGAACGTGCCGTCGACATACAGATGGATGTCGGGTCCCCGCGGATCCCAGGCGGCGAGCTGAATCCACCCTCCCGAGGCGAGCCGATCGAGTCCCGGATTGTCGCGCAGCAGGCGGGAGAGGAGTTCTGGCTCGGCCTCGGCGATCACCAGCAGGCGCATCGGCTCGTGGATCTCGACCATCTGCCAGGGCAACCCGGTGCGTAGGTCGGAGGCATGCCCGTCCATGACGCCGACCAGCGCGGTGATGTTGTGCGGCAGCTTCGTGCCGCTGCCGTAACCCACCGGATCGACGAAACTGAAGTAGTACTCCAGGTTGATCCCCGCGCCGACCGGGCCGGCCGACAGCAGCAACCGGGTGAGCACCTCGCCGTCCGGGTCCGTCCTCGGATCGTAGGAGACGAGGAAGGCGCGGCGGTCCAGATACAACCCGCGGGTGCGGGATCGCCGTCCGATCACACAGACGGCGTTCGTGGCGTGCCCGTACTCCGGCCGTGGCTGGCCGATGTCCCGGGCGTGCTCCTGGACATGGGCCAACGCCTGTTCGGCGTCGAGGTCGATGGGCGCGGACTCGAATCGCCGGCACCGTTCCTGCGCGTCCAACCGGCGGGCCGCGTCCATGGCCGCCTGGACCCGGTCCAGCGCGGGGCGGAACCGGCCTGGCACGAGATCGGTGTCGAGGTAGTCGATCGACTCGTCGCACGTGTTGTGGTAGGCGCCGATGAACCAGATGCTCGGATCCAGGCGGATGCCCCGCTCGGCGAGACTGTCGCGAACTCGGGGGTGGTTCGCCATCGCGGCGAACACCCGGGCGTTCGGTCCACCCTGGCCGCCACCGGTGGCACCGCAGTCGTGGGCCGCTTCGTGCGGATTGTTCAGGCTGGACGATCCGTGACCGACGATCAGAACGAGCTGCTCCGCTGTGACGGTTGTCGTGGCGGTGCCGGTCAGGCCGATGTTGGTCAGCATCGCGTCGACGATGTCGGTCATCTCCGCGACCGTGTAACCCAACCGCAGCGGCGCCGACCCGACCCCGGGCACCAGCGCACCGGATGCCGTGCCCGGTGTCGCGGGCATCGTCGCCGAGGTCGGGTCGTCCTCGAGATGCTCGATGTCGTCCGGGCATTCGAGGACGAGTCTGGTGCGCGGTCGCGGCGCCACCCGGTGGTGGACGTGACGTGCCCAGTGTTCGGCCGTCCGTGGAAACAGGCACCGGCCGACGAGCGGCACGGCCGATGCCAGGCCGGCGACCGCGGTCAGGGCCGCACCGCGGCCGAGGGTTCCGCGGGCCGTCGACATGGCGTGGCCGACGTGTCCATAGCGGCGCATGGCAAGGCGGTAGGCCGCGTGCTCGGTCTCGTCGACGGCCCGCTCCACGACGAGATGTCGAGGGGTCGTCGTGACTGGGCACAGCGCACGCGGCCGGACGTCGTCCAGGCCCTGGTAGGCCATGGTCACGCCGAAGAATCCGGCGGCACCGTAGGTGCGCACCGCCGGGCAGTGCTCCTCGAGATGCCGACGCAGTGATTCCTCCCGCTCGTCCATACAGAAGACCGCGTGGAAGTCCGTGGGCGGGGCTTCAGGATCGGTGGCCGGAGCGGAATTCCGGCCGTGCGCGCACAGCGCATCCAGGACGATCATCCGGTACCGGCGTTCATATGCCTGGTGCAGGAGCCAGCGTCGGCGCCGCTCGTCGAAATCAGCGACCGCCCGCAGCCAGGCGCTGGCCCACCGGTCCTCGGTGAGCAGACCGAGATCGACGTCCACCAGCTGGGCCAGCACGAACGCCTCGTACACCAACGCCGTGTCGATGGCGTGGTCTGACGGTGCGGGCGAGTCGAGCGACGCGGACGATGGGACCGGGCCGAGGGGGCCGAGATCGGCCGGCTCCGCCCCGGGGCCGACGCGTTCGGTCAGCACGTACCGGGTGGCGAACACCTTGAGCAGGAGTTGCACGGCGAGGAAGTCGACGAGCCGTGCGGGGGACGGCTGCACCGGAACCCGGTCGGGCCGAATCTCGAACTGGCGCACCATGCCCGCCCAGCCGCGCAGCGACAGCAGGTTCGCCCGGATCGTCGCCGGCCAGACCGACTCGGGTAGCTGCAACGCACGAAGCGCCCACAACACGGTCCGTGTCGCCGTCCATCCCTGCGCCGCCTGCTCGCGAAGAACTACATCGAGCCCACGCCAGACCGGGTCCGGCCGACCGCCGGGCAGGCTGAACAGCCGCCGGAAAACGCCCAGCAGACCGTCCTCGCGCTGCGGCATCTGCCAGTACGCGATACCTTGATCAAGAAAAGCGGAGCACAACCGAATCAGCACCGGATGCACGAACTCATCCGTGTCCACACCCAGCAGGCGCAGAATCTGGTCGCGGCGCCGAACCGGCGCGGCAACGGCGGGTGCTGGCGGGCGCTGGCGTTCCAGGGTCTCCCATACCTCGGCCAGGAGCCGAGCCTTGGGCATCGGCTGACCGGGCAGGGCCTGACCGTGTCCTGTCCACCTGGGGCGTCCCCATCGCCCGGCGGTCCGGGCAGCGCCTCGCCGGGACGCGCTCCGCGCTGCTTCGTGGCGGCCCGGGCTGTTGTGGCGCGGTCCACGACTGCCCGTCGCGGGGCGGCGGACCTGGGCCTGACGCTGACCATCCGGACGGCCGGACGCAGGGGAGCCGGCGGTGTCGGGGAATCCGGGGGTGTCCTGGCCACCGCCGCCGCGCGCCTCAAAGATCCGTCCGGCCTGGCGCCGGAGCGCGGCCCGGCGGGCGTCGTCCACCAAGGGGTGGCAGCGATGACGGGCGTCGTCGTCCTCCAGCAGCCAGCGCAGCCCGGCGCCGTGCGGGATCTCAAACAGGGTGGTGAGACGCCGACGCCGAAACTCGGCCAGAGTCGGCCCGCCGGGTACCACCTCGACGTCGCCGTCAACCTCGTCATGGGGGGCAAGTACGGCGCGTACGTCGTCCTCACGGATCCGGCCGCTGCGCAGGTGCTCGGAGAACGCCCGCTCGGTCTGGAAGGGCTGCGTGCCCAACAACTCGGAGGCGTGCACGACGCCGTCCTGGAAGGGGAGATCCTCGAATGCGTGCAGCGTGTTGTGATGCACGAAGAAGCTCAGCGGTGCTTGCTCGGGCAGAAGATGCGCGACGTCGTCCAGGATGCTGGCGACCAGGGACTCCGGATCGGTCTGCGATTCGGCCTCCGGCTGGGCGGGGATTGGTACTGCCGGACCGGCTGCGGTCGCCGGCGTCGCTGTTGTCTCCGTCGTCGTCTCCGTTCCTGCCACAGCCTGACTTTGGGCGCGACGAGCGCGCCCAAACGCGAAGCACTCGCCGGGCGCCGACGAATCGTCCGCAACGGTGGCCGCACCGACTCTTGCTCCTCCGTCGAGAGTAGTCGGCGCTGACCCGCGACTGGCGGTGGCGGCCACGGCGACGCGCGCGGAAGCGGGGTCGTCCGCACCATGAACCCCTCGACCATCGTTTCTGACGGTCCATCAGATTCGGTGGCCCGAATGCGCGCGAACGGTGCCGCGCGCGGCGTGCGCGGAGGATAGTGACCCCTATGATCCACGCCACTGGTTCCGCGCCGGCCGGCTGGACCGGCGGCGAGGCCGCCGCCTGGGACGCCGGCCCCGCCGCGGCGGATCCGGCGCCGCCGCCCGGCCAGGCCGCGAGCAGCGCGAACGCCTCCGGCACGACCTCGAACGGAACGACTCCGAAGGACCTGCCCACCGGGGGCGCCCTGGTGTCGCCGTCGGCCGCGCCGGACGTGTTCGCGCCCGCGCGGCTCGGACCCATCACCCTGCGCAACCGGGTGATCAAGTCGGCGACCTTCGAGGGCCGGACGCCCAAGGCGCTGGTGACCGACGATCTGATTGCCTATCACGTCGCGCCCGCCTCGGGCGGCGTCGGCATGACGACGGTGGCGTACTGCGCCGTCGCGCCCGAGGGCCGCACCGACCGCCACCAGATCTGGATGCGCCCGGAGGCCGTGCCTGGCCTGCGCCGGCTCACGGACGCGGTGCACGCCACCGGGGCCGCCGTGTCCGCGCAGCTCGGCCACGCCGGCCCGGTCGCCAACGGCGCCTCGAACCGGCTGCCGTCGCTCGCCCCGACCCGGCGGTTCAGCCCGTTCGGCTCGATGACCAGGGCGACCAGCACCGACGACATCGAGCGGATCGTCAAGGCGCACGCCGAGGCCGCCCGGTTCGCCGCCGACGCCGGCTTCGACGCCGTCGAGCTGCACTTCGGCCACAACTACCTGGCCAGCGCCTTCCTCTCGCCCAAGCTGAACCACCGCACCGACGGCTACGGCGGGAACCTCGAGGGCCGGGCGCGGTTCGCCCGCGAGATCGCCGCCGCGGTGCGGGCCGAGGTCGGCGGTCAGCTCGCGATCCTGGCGAAGCTGAACATGGACGACGGGGTCGACGGCGGCCTGTGGCTGGACGAGTCGGTCGAGGTGGCCCGCCTGTTACAGGACGACGGGTCGCTGGACGCGCTGGTCCTCACCTGCGGCAGCTCGCTGCTCAACCCGATGTACCTGTTCCGGGGGGACGCGCCGGTGCGCGAGTTCGCGGGCGCGTTCCACGGCGTGACGAGGGCGGGGCTGCGGCTGGTCGGCCCGAGGTTCCTGAAGGCCTATCCGTACCAGCCGCTGTACATGCTCGACCACGCCCGCCAGTTCCGGGCCGCGCTGACGATGCCGCTGGTGCTGCTTGGCGGCGTGACCGACAAGGCCGGGATGGACACGGCGATGGCCGAGGGCTTCCAGTTCGTCGCCATGGCGCGGGCGCTGCTGCGCGAGCCGGACCTCGTCAACCGGCTGCGCGCGAACGCGAGCACGAGGTCGCTGTGCGTGCACTGCAACAAGTGCATGCCGACGATCTACTCGCGGTCGCGCTGCGTCCTCACCGACCCCGTCTAGGGGGAGAGCTGGCGCGGCCGGCGGCGGGACGGGTCACGCCCGCCGATCGGCCAGAGGTCGCGGCTGGGGTGCTCGTCGACGTCCTCCATGATCCCGGTGGCCAGGGCGGCAATGGCGCCGACGAGGGCGACCGCCGCGCCGACGATCGAGATCGTCCAGGAGGCCATGCAGACGCCGACGGTCCCGACGGCGAAGCCGATGCTGATGATCAGCACCATGGCCCAGGACAGCGGCTTGGAGTGGTGTGGCGTGGGTAAGTCGCTCACCGGCGGCCCTTCACGGGTCCGTCCGCCCCGCCGGGCGCGGCGCGGTTACCGGCGATGATC
The DNA here is from genome assembly GCF_000235425.2 of Pseudofrankia saprophytica. NCBI lineage: Bacteria > Bacillati > Actinomycetota > Actinomycetes > Frankiales > Frankiaceae > Pseudofrankia > Pseudofrankia saprophytica. Next base: position 6,218,206 of record NZ_KI912266.1, on the reverse strand, counting down.
GCACGGCCCGGCGGCTCCGGAGCCGGAATCGGGCCAGGTTACCGAAGACGACGAAGCGGCCCGCTCCCCGTCAGGGAACTAGGCCGCTTCGTTTGCCGGGCATCGGCCGGGTCTCGCGGTGGCCGGTTCGGTCGTCGATCGATGTCGGTCGTCGATCGGTGCTCGACCTCGGCGGTCAGGCCGGCTTCAGGCAGAGATCTGGCGCCGGTACGAGGCGTCGCGCCCGCCGATCGGCCAGAGGTCGCGGCTGGGGTGCTCGTCCACGTCTTCCATGATCCCGGTGACCAGGGCGGCGATGCCACCGAGGACGACGATGGCGGCCCCGATGATCGAGACCGGCCAGGAGGCCATGCAGACTCCGACGGTGCCGATGACGGTACCGATGGTGATGACCAGCACCATGACCCAGGACATGGGCTTGGAGTGGTGTGCCGAGTCGATGTCGCTCACCGTGGACCCTTCGTGCATGCGTCGCGCGCGGCCGGTGGGACGGAACACCGCCCCGCCGTGATGGTATCGGTCGCGCGCGGGCCATCCCACTGGGAGTGACATCCGCGACGCGGCGGCAGCCGACGAGTGTCAGACGCCGGTGGCCGCGGCGGCGAGCAGGACGAGGCCCGTCACGGCGGCGGCGGTGCGGATCGCGTTGAACCGGTCCCAGCGCACCCGGTGCCGCTCCCAGTCCGCCGGCGGCTCCTCCGGGCGCCAGGACGCCATCGCGATGTTGATCGGCAGGTCGCCGCGGACCGTGACGACGACGTTGACCAGCAGCAGGACGAACCCGACGCCCGCGAGCGCCGCCGAGGTGGTGGAGTCGTCGACGGCGGCGGTGACCGTCAGCGCGAGCGACGTGACCAGCGCCGCGAGCTGCAGCGGCACCATGAACCGTGGGTAGCTGGCGTCGAACGCCTGCTTGACGGTGATGTACGACGCCACCGGCAACGAGTGCATCGCCGGCCGGATCGCCACCAGCCCGACCGTCATCGTGCCGGCGACCAGTCCGGCCAGCACCAGGGCTACCACCGCGAGCGCGGTCATCACCGGGTACCTCCCTGTGCGCGTGGGCCCGGCCATGGCCATGAGCCGGATTCCTCACCGCGCACGCTAACGGGGCCCGATGGCGCACGGGCCCAGGAGCCCCGACGATCGCCCGGCAGCTTCCTGCCAGCGTGACTTGCGGCCAGGCAAGCCGTCCAGGTGGGCGGGCCGCGGCGACTGACGGTTACCCGGCTGACGGTTACTCGGCGAGCGGCGGGAGGCCGAGGCAGCCGCGCAGCACGTTCTCGACGGCGTCGGAACGAGCGTGATCGCCCAGGGATCCGGTGACGAAGGCATAGGCGTAGTGGCCGGACCGGCTGGCCCAGCCGAGGCTGCCGCCAAGGCCGCCCATGCCGAAACCGTCGCCGTCGACGCCGAAACCCAGCCCCCAGGCGTTCATGCCGCCCATGACCCGGTCGGGACCGCTGCACTGCGCCGTCGTGGCCTCGGCGAGCAGGTCGGGGCCGAGCAACTGGCCGGACAGCAGCGCGGCGTACAGCCCGGCGACGGCGCGGGCGGTGCCGTGCCCGTTGACCGCCGGGATCTCGGCGACCCGCAGCGCGGCGCTGTTGACCACGGCACCGTCCTGGATGCCGGGCGGGTTGCCGATCGCCCGCCGGTAGAGCTCGGGACGCCCGTCGGCGGTCCGTAGGCGGAACGCCGCGTCCAGCCCGGTGAGCTCGACGGCCCTGGCCTGCTCCGCGGGCGTGAGACCGACCGCGAAATCGAGCCCGAGCGGCTCGCACACCTCCTCGCGCAGGAACGTGCCGAGCCGACGGCCGTCGACGCGCCGGACCAGCTCGCCGACGAGGTGGCCGTAGAACAACGCCGACTCGCCGTGCGCCGTCCCAGGCGTCCACAGGGGCTGTTGGGCCGCGAGCGCGGCGCAGACCAGGTCCCAGTCGAACAGCGCCGCCGTCGGCAGCGGCCGGTCCAGCGTGACGAGACCTGCCTGGTGGGCCAGCACATGCCGGACGGTCGCTGGCGAGGCGAAGCCCGGCCAGTACCGGTCGACGCGGCTGTCGAGGTCGAGCTGGCCGCGTTCCACCAGCAGCAGCGCGCACACGGCGGCGAACGGCTTCGTCACCGAGTACGGCATGACGATGCTGTCGCGGTCCCACGGCGCCGTGCCGGCCGCGTCCACGGTTCCGCCCCACAGGTCGACGACCCAGGCGCCCTCGTGCCAGGCCGCCACGGCCGCGCCGGTGCCCGCCGCCTCGGCCAGGACCCGTTCGAACGCCACTCGCACCGGCTCGAAGCCCGGCGTCACCATGCCTCGCGCCCCGGAGGTGCCCGAGCCGCCGTCACCGGGTGCCTCCGCGGTGAGGCAGGCCGCGGTCTGGGCCGTCGTGACGTCGGCCGCGGTCGGGTCGGTGGCGATGGCGCCGCCCGCGGCTGCGGGCGCGGGAAGGGTCATGGCGGCGATTGTCCGTCCGAAACCGCGCGGGGGTGTCGTTTCCGCGTCTAGGGCGCGTCCCGGTTACGTAACCCAGCCGACACGTTGGCCCGTTCGGGCCGGCGGTGTCGTCACCGATCGTTACTGACTGTCGGGTGGGTGGCCTAAGCGGTCAGCAGCCGGGCCAGAACGGCGCCCGCCGCGCGGATATCGTCATCGTCCACGTCGAGATGGGTGAGCAGCCGCAGCGACGTCGGCCCGGAGGTGCCGACGAGCACCCCCGCCGCGGCCGCCCGCGCGGCGAAGTCCTCCGCGTCCGGGACCGAGACGAAGATCATGTTCGTCTCGACCAGCTTCGGCTCGACGCGGCCGGGAGCCGCGTCCGCGAGCGTCGCGGCGAGCTCGGCGGCGCGCCGGTGGTCGTCGGCGAGCCGATCCAGGTGGTGACGCAGCGCGTACAGGCCGGCCGCGGCGAGCACACCGGCCTGGCGCATCCCGCCGCCAAGCCGCTTGCGCCACACCCGGGCCCGGTCGATGTGCTCGGCGTCGCCGACGACGAGCGAGCCGACCGGGGCACCCAGCCCCTTCGACAGGCAGACCGACAGCGTGCCGAACAACTCGCCGAGGCGGCGCGGCTCCACCCCGAGGCCGACCGCCGCGTTCCAGATCCGGGCGCCGTCGCAGTGCAGCACCACGCCGGCGTCGTCGGTGATCTCCCGCAGCCGCTCCAGCCGGTCGAGCGGCCAGATCCGCCCGCCGGCGCGGGCCTGGGTGTTCTCCACGGCGACGACGCTGGTCGGGACCATGTTGTAGGTCTTCGGCGCGGTGCGCGGCCGGATCTGCGCGGCGAGCTCGGCGAGGTCCAACGGGCCGGCGAGCCCTGGCAGCGTCCGGGTCTGCACCCCGCCGAGCGCGGCGAGGCCGCCGAGCTCGTAGGTGACGATGTGCGCCTCGGCGTCGGCGATGATCTCCGTGCCGATCTCGGCGCTCGCTCGCAGCGCGCAGAAGTTGCCCATCGTCCCGCTCGGGACGAACACCGCGGCCTCGTGGCCGAGCAGGTCGGCCGTGTGCTCCTCCAGCGCGCGCACCGACGGGTCCTCGCCGTAGACGTCGTCGCCGACCTCGGCCTCGGCCATCGCTCGGCGCATGTCCGCCGTCGGCCGGGTCACCGTGTCGCTGCGCAGGTCGATCGCCATGTCTCGCACGATACGACCCACCCTGCGCCGCGCCGGTGGCCGACGTCAGCGACGGCGCCGCAGGGCCGCGAGGAAGCCACCCCCGTCGTCGTCGCCTGGCTGGCCGGGGTCCGGCTGTAGCTGCGCGCCCGGCTGGCCCGGCGCGGGGAACGCCGGGTCGCGCAGGGCGCGGGCCGCGGAACGGCGGGCGAGGCCGGTGAGCCGGTCGAGGTAGAGCGAGCCGGCCAGGTGGTCGGACTCGTGCTGCAGGCAGCGGGCGAGCAGGCCGGTGCCGGAGTACTCGACCGGCTCGCCGCGCGCGTCCACGCCGCGCACCGTGGCGCTTGCCGCCCGGGTCGTCGCGTAGTGGTGGCCGGGCACCGACAGGCAGCCCTCCTGGTCGGTCTGCTCACCGGGGCCGAGCTCGAGGACCGGGTTCGCGACGACCCGCGGTCGCCGCCGCCGTGGCCGGTCTGCATCGTCGGCGGCGTCGTCGTCCTCGTGCCGGTCCGGCCGGTTCGGTTGCCAGTCGGTGTCGAACACGAACAGCCGCAGGCCGACGCCGACCTGCGGCGCGGCCAGCCCCACCCCCGGCGCCGCGTACATCGTCTCGATCAGGTCGTCGACGAGGCGGCGCAGCCGGTCGTCGAAGTCCGTGACAGGGTCGGCGGGGGTGCGAAGGATGGGGTCACCCAGGACCCGGATCGGCAGGATGGTCACTCCTCCAGGATCCCAGCCGTCCACCCGTCGGGGCTGGCTCAGGTCCGGGTCGCAACCTCCTAGGAGGAGGGCGCGTCGGCGGACCGGACGACGCGGTAACCGGCGCTGGCGAGCAGCCGGGGGATCAGGCGCACCATCTGGGCGTCCTTGTCCTTCGTCTCCGTGGACAGTTCGTCATACGGCCGGATGTCGGGGTGGATCAGCCGTTCGTTGTCCCGGGCGTCGCCGCCGCGCCAGCCGTGCGCGAGCCGGTTGCGCATCCAGCGCTCGTGCTCGTGGCGGGCCAGCAGCTCCACCTCCTCCGGGGTGAACGTGAACGACGGCGCGTCCGACGTCATCCGGGCGCTGGCGCAGCCGATCAGGTTCAGCTTGGTCTCGATGTCCCGGGCCTGGTCGTAGTTGTTGGAGCGGTACTTCTCCGGCAGGTTCTCCCACGCGACCAGCGCCTCGTTGTCGTCGCTGGCCTCGCCGGACTCCAGCCGCTGGCGGCAGTAGTCGGCGTGGATCGCCTCGGCCCAGGCCTCCAGCCGGTCGTCGGACACGTCATCAGGATCGCAGGCGGCATCGAGCTGCGGAAAGATGACCATGTCGTCGTAGAGCGCGTCCATCGGGCCCTGCCCCTCCTGCCTGCCCGGGCGCAGCGCGTCCCCGAGCGGGCTTCCCCTGTCCACCCGGACCACGACCGACCGGCGGGTCGGCGGCCGGGCCGTCGCGAGTGCCTTGCGCAACGCCAACTCCTCGTCGCCGTAGCAGACGAAGATCTGCTCGACGAAGCCGGCGCCGGTCGCGCGGGCATGCGCGCGCCGGTCAAGGTCCGCCTCGTCGGCGCGGACGTCGTGGCAGTCCAGGTCGAGCAGCGCGTCGAGGACCTCGTAGCGGGCGCGCAGCGCGTGCACGGCCGCGCTCGCGCGCTCGTCGACGACGACGACGGGCAGCCGGGAGGCGTTCTCGCCGAGGATCTGCCTGCGTCGCCGGGCGATCTGGAGCAGCAGCTCCTGGCCGAACGGCGACAGGCCCGCGACGACGACAGGCCCGCCGCCCGCCGGCGTCCAGGCCGGCGCGAGGTCGTCGAGCAGCAGCCGGGCGCCGAGGCGCGCCGTGTTGAAGAAGCCGACGGTGACCGCGTCACTCGCCGGCTGGCGTAGCAGCAGGATCCACAGCGCGTCGAGTACGTCCGGGTCGGACTCCTCGGCGTAGCAGCGCAACGGGGTGGACCGGTGGCGCCCGGCGGTGGTGGCGATGGTGGCGGCGGTGATCAACACGGCCGCGTTGCGGCCGGTCGCGGGCCCGGTCACGTAGAGCCGGTCGGCGCGGGCGACGCCGGCGCGGCGCAGCACCGCCGCGACGGTCGGGTCACCGGCGAGCACGGTGACCCGCTGGTCGCCGACCAGGCCGGCGAGCTCCGCGTGGGCGCCGGGAGCCACGAGCACCACCTGGGCGCGCTCGGCGCGCAGCTTCGCGATGAGCGCGAGCGCGCCTGGCCCGTCGCCGCAGACGACCGCGTGGCCATGGGCGAGCCGGGCCCGCAGCCGGGCGACCGGCAGCACGAGCGCGTCGGCGAGCGCGTACAGCGTCGCCGCCGGGGCGAGGAACCGTGCCACCTGCAGGGGCGCCGACAGTGCCGTGTCGGGCAGGTCGGGCGGCTGGAAGACGAACAGGCCGAGGGAGCCGTAGAGCAGGTCGAGGAAATGGCCGCCGAACGGCCCGCCGCCGCCGGCCGCCGTGTACATCAGCCACTGGCCGGCAATCCCCAGGCACATCGCGGCGACGGCCGCGGCCCCGCACAGCACCCGCCACCCGCGCGGGTCGACGAGCAGCGTGCGTAATCCGTCCGTGACCGTGTCACGGCGTGTCCGACGCGATCGGCGTTGCCGTTCCCCGGCGTCGCTCGCCACGCTCGTCAGCTCTCCTCGTGTCTCCGAACGGAGTCGGTGGGTCCGTTCGGAGTCTCGACGGGTTCGTGGAGTTCTGGAAGGTCCTGGAGTTCCTGAAGTTCCTGAAGTTCCTGGAGGTCCTGGAGCGTGCGGAAGGCGGTACGGGCGGGAAACGGTGGGCCTGTGGTGTTCTCACCCGGGTCGATGGCCTCGCGAACACTATGACTATCGGCGGCATTTGGCGCCGGCAACGCGGTGGTCGGCTCTCCGACAGCGATCGGTGAACGAGTCCGAAGGGCTCCCGAACGACCGACCGGGCCCGGACGGTGCCCGTGACCGGCAGCGGGAGCGGGGATTCGCTGGTGGGAAAGCGTGGGATTGGGGGCGACGTCCGCTAGGTCACCTCGTGTATCGGTGGACGCGGCGGGCGGTAGCGCGGGACGCTGGCTGGCGTGCTGACCAGGATTGATCACGTTGGGATCGCGGTGGCGTCGCTGACCGAGACCATCCCGATCTACGAGCAGGCGTTCAACCTGAAGTGCGTGCATCAGGAGACCAACGAGCGCCAGGGCGTGCGCGAGGCGATGCTGCTGGTGCACGCGGGTGACACCGGTGGCTCCTACGTCCAGCTGCTGGAGCCGATCCGGGACGACACCCCGGTGGGCAAGTTCCTGGCCAAGCGTGGCCCGGGCATCCACCACATCGCCTACGGCGTCGACGACATCGACGCGGCGCTCGCGTCGCTCACCGTCACCGGCTTCGACCTGGTGAACAAGACCCCGGTGCACGGCACCTCGGGCAGCCGCATCGCCTTCATCCACCCGAAGGGCCTCGGAGGCGTCCTCACCGAGCTGGTCGAGGCCGCCGGCGGCCACTGACCCGGCCTGTCCGTTGTGAAAGAGCTCGCCGCCTTCCCGCATTCTCACACTGAGTATCCGGGTCGACACGGCTGAGTGGCCGCTGGCCGGCCGGTCGAGGTTGGGCCGAGGTCATCCCTTGGCCTCACGACGACATCCCGGCCGGCCGAGCGCCGACCGTGGCGGATGGACGTGCCCATAGGCACGTCGAACTGACACACTTCGGACGACCGGGTGTGGACCGTGTCACCTCAGGACGCCTATAGGGACGGCCATCCGCCACGGTTCGGACTTGGTCTTAGGTGGCGGCCCGCAGGGCGGCGGCGCGGTCGGTGCGCTCCCAGGTGAGGTCGGGCAGCGAACGGCCGAAGTGGCCGTAGGCGGCGGTCTGCCGGTAGATCGGGCGCAGCAGGTCGAGGTCGCGGATGATCGCCGCCGGGCGCAGGTCGAACACCTCGGCGACGGCCCGGGCGATCGCGGCCGGCGGCACCTGCTCGGTGCCGAACGTCTCGACGAACAGCCCGACCGGCTCGGCCTTGCCGATGGCATAGGCGACCTGCAGCTCCACCCGGTGGGCCAGGCCCGCCGCCACCACGTTCTTCGCGACCCAGCGCAGCGCGTACGCCGCCGACCGGTCGACCTTCGACGGGTCCTTGCCGGAGAACGCGCCGCCGCCGTGCCGGGCCGAGCCGCCATAGGTGTCAATGATGATCTTGCGGCCGGTGAGGCCCGCGTCGCCGACCGGGCCGCCGACCTCGAACCGGCCGGTCGGGTTCACCAGCAGGCGGTATCCGTCCACCTCCAGCTCGCCGAGCCGGCCGCCCAGGCCGCTGATCTCCTCGACCAGCCGCTTGAGCTCAGGCTCGACGACCTGGGAGCGGACGTCGGGTGCCAGCTGTCCGTCCAGGTCGACGCCGGGGGCGTGGTGGGCGGAGAGGACGACCGTGTCGAGGCGGATCGGCCGGTCGCCGTCGTACTCGATCGTGACCTGGGTCTTGCCGTCGGGACGCAGGTAGGGGAGCGCGCCGTCATGCCGGGCGGCGGCGAGGCGGCTGGCCAGCCGGTGCGCGAGCGTGATCGGCAGCGGCATCAGGTCCGGCGTCTCGTCGGTGGCGTAGCCGAACATGATGCCCTGGTCGCCGGCACCCTGACGGGACAGCTCGTCGACGTCACCGCTGTCCTCGCCGGCTCGCGAGCCCTGGCGGCCAGCGGGGCCGAGCCCGGTGCGGGCCTCGTAGGCGTTGTCGACGCCCTGGGCGATGTCGGGCGACTGGGCGCCGATGGAGACCAGCACGTCGACCGTGGCGGCGTCGAAACCGGTGGCCGCGTCGTAGCCGATGCCGGCGAGCGTGCGGCGCACGGTGGCGACGACGTCGACGTCCGCGCTGGTCGTCACCTCGCCGGCGACGTGGACCCGGCCGGCGGCGAGCAGCGTCTCCACCGCGACCCGGGAACGCCGGTCACCGCCGAGGTAGGCGTCGAGTAGTGCGTCGCTGATCTGGTCGGCCGCTTTGTCGGGATGGCCCTCGGTGACCGATTCCGAGGTGAAAAGGCGTCGGGACATGAAATACCTCGTTTCGCGCATGCCGACGGTTCTCGGCCGGGAGTGGATGACGCGAGCCAGTGGGCAGGCGTCCATCCTCGCCCCCGTGCGGCACTTTCCCCGGCATCCCGCGGCGCCGCCTCAGCCCGTGCCGCGCGCATTCCCGGCATTGATCCCGAACGCCTCGCGGGAGGCTCGTCGTCCCCGACCGGTCCAGACCGGCGCCACCCTCTTCCGATAGCGGAGCGAGATGAAGCGAGAGCGGGTGGCGTTCATGATGAGATCGAAATCTTCGGGTGAAGACGTTGTGCATCAGACTCTGTTCAATACGTGAATGTGTATCGCGGAAGGTGGCCGATCGGTCGCGTTGTGGACAGGTGGAATTCGAGGCTGATTGTGGCGCCGGTCACGATGGTGTAATGGAAAGCGCTGAAGGAGAGCGAGAGACACGGAGGGTCAACGATCGGGACCGTAGGAGGCCACGATTCGTGTTTGCCTTCGGGGCCCGCACCCGCTTATGTTTGCTCTCGTCCGGCCCGGGGCGCACCTTTCCCGGGCCGTGCGAAACACCGGACCGACGCCGCGTCTGCCCACGGTCCCGGTGCATGTCGTCTCTTTATCGCGGGGCAGAAACGGAGGAGCCCGGAACCGGGCTCAGCCGGAAGGATGCCAGCAGGGAAGCTGCGTTCTCCAGGCGCGTCCCGGCCTCAGGATGGCCAGGGCGCCACCGCGCCATTCCAGCATCGTTCTCGCTGTTGGTGTGCGCGTGTTCCGTTGGTGTAGCGGGAAAGCCATTTCTTGTCGATCCGACGCAACCGCAAGAGCAGCCTGCGCAACCGCCTCGCCGCCATCGTCGCGGCGGGGGCCGTCGTCACTACCGGCGGGCTGATGGCTGCCTCTCCGGCCAGCGCCGCGACCGTCTCCGACACCACCATCGCCGCCGCCGCGAAGCGGGCAGGCCTTGCCGGCTGCCGTGGCGTGTCGACGGGCACCTGGGTGGCCATCGCCCTGGCCGAGTCGCGTGGCAACACGCACGCCCACGCGACCGGGATCGAGGACTCGCGTGGCCTGTGGCAGGTCAACCTGTGGGCCAACAGCGACCTCGTCGGCGGGCGCAACCTCTACGACATCTCCAACAACGCCTGGGCCGCCAAGCGCGTCTGCCACCGCCAGGGCCCGACCGCCTGGTCGACCTACACCAACGGCGCCTACAAGCACTTCCTGGCCCGGGGCCACGCGGCCGCCGCAAAGGTCTGAGCGGAGCCCGACCAGCTCGGGCCGAACGACCGAAGGACCGAACGACCGAAGGACCGAATGACGCGAGGCCTCCCCGAGTTCGGGGAGGCCTCGTCGTCGTCCGCGGGCTCTTCCGGCACCGGTTTCGACGCCGAATTTCCTGGTGTTCGCGGTGGGCCGCCGGCCGCCGGCCGGCGACGGCCGTCAGGCTGCCGCGGGGACGCGGCGGCGGAGGCGGAGGAGGGGGATGCGGCGGTCGCCGGCCTTCTTCTGGTACTCGGCGAAGGCGTCCGACTGGGCGACGAACCCGGACCACTCGTCGTCGTAATCGGCGCCGGTGATCTCGGTCGCGGTGACCTCGACGGCGCCGTCGCTGGTCTCGATCGTCGTGTCGGGGTGGGCGATCAGGTTGTGATACCAGGCCGGATGCGTGGGGGCTCCGGCGAACGACGCGGCGACGACCCAGTCGTCGCCGGATCGGCGGCCCAGCACCGGGTTGACGCGTTCGACGCCGGTGCGCACGCCGATGCTGTGCAGCAGGATCAGGCTGCGGCCGAAGCCGCCAGTGGTGACGGTCCCGTTGTTCGCGCGGAATTCCGCGATGACGGTGTCGTTCCAGCTCAACGCAGTTCGCTTCCTTCGTCCGTCGGGGGATCCCAGGAGGCCTCGATCGCGGTGGTGAGGCCGGGCGGCGGACGAGGGTCCGCTACCCGGGAAACGTAACGCCGACGGCGGCTCTCCTCTGCCGGGGCACGCCGGACCGCGAGGCGAGGCGGCGTTGTCCACGCTGTTGACAGGCGCCCGTCGGCGTTCCCAAATGATCATTGACCCGGCCCGCGCCGCCGCTGACCGGCACCGCGAGGGTCGAACCGGGCGACTCGCCGGGATCGGGCGCCATAGGCTGACGCGCCATGGAACTGTGGGAGCTGGTCGCGCGCGAGCAGGTACGGGACACGGTGGCGACGTACAGCCACAGCGGCGACCGGCTTCTGCTCGACGATCTCGCGGCCTGTTTCACCGCCGACGGCGTGCTGGAGACCAAGGGCGGCTGGACGGCCCGCGGCCGAGCGGAGATCATCGCCCGGCTTTCCGGGGTGCAGGCCCTGACCGCCGCCACCACGGCGCCAAGGCCGGGCTCCGGTCTTGGCGGCGTCGGTGGCCTCGGGGCCGAGGTCGGTGCGCCGGCAGGCAACGGCGCCGCGCCGGCGGGCAGCGGTCCGGCGGCGGGTAGGGCGTTCATTCGACACTTCGTCGCGAATCTGCGGTTCGACTCAGTGACGCCCGAGCGGATCACCACGTCGGCCTACTTCGCCGTGCTGACGGCCACCGGCCCGGACCACTGGGGCCGTTATCGCGACATCCTGGTCCCGGCCGAGGGGCGGTGGCTGTTCGCCCACCGTCTCGTCCGCACCGATGCCTACACCCCTGGCTCGCCCTTCCGCGCTCCCGACGAGCCGGCCGCCCGCTGAGGTGTGCGTCCCCGCCAGCCTTAGCCGGCGTCTTCGGGGGCGAAGCCGGAGAGGGCCGGGACGGCCGGGATGAAGTAGTAGGCGCCGCTGACCGGGGTGGTGAACCGGGTCAGCGCGTCGCGCAGGCCGTCCTCGGTGGCGCCCGCCATGCGGCGCAGCATGAGGTCGAGGATGCGTTGCTCGGCGGCGAAGCCGACGAACATCGTGCCGTGGTCGGTGACCGTGCCGTAGGCGGTGTTGCGGCGGAAGATCTTCAGCTCCTCGCCGTCCTCCTCGACGACGGTGCGCGAGACGTGCGAGGTCGCCGGCATGACGGACTCGTCGAGCTCGACGCTGTCGGCCTTGGTGCGGCCGATGACCTTCTCCTGCTCGGTGACACCGATCGCCGCGAAGCTCGCCGTGTCGTGCGTCCACTTCTGGAACAGCAGCACGCTGCCGCCGGCACCCGGCCCGTCGGGGACGATCGCGACGCCGGGCGCCGCCAGCATCGACGGGTTCTCGGTGCCGTCGATGAAGCCGGTGAGGTCGCGGTCGTGGGCGTACACCCAGCCACCGACCTCGGTGGCGACCGTGGCGACGCCGTCGAGCGCGCTGATCACGTCGAGGCCGTTGGTGTAGACGGCGGTCCGGTTGGCCCCGGCGATCCACAGCAGGGCGTCGTGCTGGGTGGCGGGCATCTCGAAGCCGTCGGCACCGACGATCGGCTCGTTGAAGCCGGTGACGCCGGCGGGCAGGCCATCGGGCGCGACCTGCGCCCACAGTTCCGGCCGGAACCCGACCACCAGGTTGACGCCACCCCCGGTCGACAGCGGCCCGACCAGCCCCGCGACCGCCTTCGCCAGGTCCACCGCGGAAATGCCGTCCCGGAGGTCGAACTCCAGGTAGCTGTGCTCCGGCGCCCCAAGCCCGAAGATCCCCGGCTGCGTCACTGATCCGCCCTTCCCATCGACGTCACGTGCCGTCCGGCTTGTCCCCGGTATGGCTGACCCTGCGACGTTACCGTGCACGGACCAGGCGACTTCTCGCGGTGGCGCGGAGCTGGGTCGGGCTCGCCCGGAACGGTGACCGAAGGCCGTGGGCACGGCGGCGGGTGGCCGTCGCTACACCTCGAACAACGGGACCTCGCCCGGCATCGGCTGGTCCAGAACGCGGCGAAGCCGCAGGACCGCCCGCCGCCAGTCCTCGGCGCCCGCGGCCTCCGACCACAGCTCGGCCAGTTCGGAGCCGTCGGAGAGCACCCTGTCCAGCGCCTCGACCGCGAGCGAGCGAAGGTCGGCGGGGAACGCGGGCAGCGGCTCCAGCGGCCAGCGGGCGTCGCTGACCGGCTCGCCACCCGGACACTGCGCGGCGATCAGCGCCGCCGCGACGACGACGTGCGAGCCGTCGTCGATGGCGGGGTGGTGCTCGCCGTCGACGACCCGCGCCAGCAACCGTTCGACCAGATCGACCCGGTTCTCGGCCGGCGCGTCGAGGAGGTCATCGACAAAGTCGAGCGCGCCGTCGTTGTCGAAGTGTCCCGGTCCCCACGCACCCACAGCGGTCTCCTTGTGTTCGGCGCTGCCGGGTGATTGTCGCGGTCGCTACCGACACTTTTCGCCGGTCTTCCTGGCCGTGTCGGGGCGAGAACCGATGGTCGGCCTGGTCCACGGTTCCCGTGGACGTGCCGACGCTACCTGCCAGCACCGGGACAAGTGCCGTGCCTCCCAAGGATGATTCGTCGACACAAATCGGCCGCGACTATGGCGGACCCGGCGACCGGACCCGGCGACCGGGCCCGCCGGATCAGCCTGGCCGATCTGAAGCGGATTCTGGGGCGGCCTCCGAATCGGTACGCGGCGCCAGCCAGTCGGGCCACGGTACGGGTGGGTTGGGTAGCGGTTGGACGCCCTGCCTGGTCAGGAGCTCGGTAAATCCCGTGGGGTCAGCGGGCACGGCCCGTGGGTCCCCGGTCATGATCTCGTAGAGGGTGGCGCCTTCGGGCCCGGCCACCAGTGGTCCGAAGACCGCGCCGTGCTCCAGGGTGATGTGCGTGCCCGCGGGGCAGGGGCGGTCGCCGATGAGGACCTCGCCGGCGACGACGAAGACGAAGTGGTCCGACAGGTGGCCGTGTCGCTCGACGATCATCCCCGGGTCGTAGCGGGCGTAGATGACCATCCGTTCCCCTGACCACTCGAGGAACTTCTCCCAGACCGACACCCGCCGCCCGTCGGCGTGCGTCTGCGCCTTCACCTCGTTCCACGGCACGTCCCCCACTGAGACGATCTTTACCTCCGGCTTCGCTTCCGGCACCGTTCCCCCTTCCTGATCCCAGGGCTTTGACGCCAGGCCATCCCGCCGTCGCGGCGATGGGTGTGGCGTGGGTCTCGACAGGTCGCTCGGCGAAAAGTAACTTTCCGAAAAGCGATTCGCAATCCTCGCCTCGCACGGAGCACGCCGCACAGCGCAAGGGGGAATGGCCATGGCCGTCATCGACACCACCGCGCCCACGACCGTCACCGGACCGGTCACCCCGGCCCCGGAGGAACTGCCGAAGATCATTTCCGTGGACGACCACATCCTGGAGCCGCGCGACCTGTGGCAGCGGGAGCTGCCGGCGGCGATGCGTGACCGTGGGCCGAAGGTGGTGCGGGAGAAGCTCAAGCTGCACTTCGCCGGCGGCCACTACGGCTTCGAGCGCGACGCGCCCGACGGCCACTGGTGCGACCTGTGGCTCTACGGCGACCTCGTCTACCCGACCGGCCTGCTGCACGCCTCGGCCGGGGTACCGCCGGCCGAGGTCAAGAACCTCCCCGCCATCTACGAGGACTTCCGGCCGGGCACCTACGAGCGCGACGCCCGCCTCGCCGACATGGACGCCAACCATGTCGAGGCGGCCATCAACTTCCCGAACACGTTCCCGCGGTTCTGCGGCCAGGGCTTCTCCGAGCGGCCGGACAAGGACGTGGCGCTCGCCTGCATCCAGATCTACAACGACTGGATGATCGACGAATGGGCGGGCGGCGCCGGGCGGGGCCGGTTGATCCCGCTGTCGCTCATCCCGTTGTGGGATCCCGAGCTCGCCGCCGCCGAGGTGCGCCGGTGCGCGGCGAAGGGCTCCTACGCGGTGTCGTTCTCCGAGAACCCGAGCAAGCTCGGGTTCGACTCCATCCACTCCGGCGCGTGGGACCCGCTGTTCCAGGCCTGCGAGGAGACCGGAACCGTCGTGACGATGCACATCGGCTCGTCGTCGACGCTGCCGTCGACGTCCCCGGACGCGCCGCTGGCGGTCAGCATGTCGCTTTCCTCGCAGAACGCCGAGGGGTCGCTGTGCGACTGGATCTTCTCCGGCACGCTCGACCGATTCCCGAGCCTGACGATCGTCTACGCCGAGAGTCAGGTCGGCTGGATGCCATACCTGCTGGAGCGGATGGACCTCGTCTGGAAGGGTGGCGTCGGTGGCGGAGCCACCCTGCCGAACCCGCCGAGCAGCTACATCAAGGGCCGCGTCTACGGCTGCCTGTTCGACGACCAGCACGGGCTGATCTCGCGGAACGAGGTCGGACTCGACCAGATCGTCTTCGAGACCGACTACCCGCACACCGACGGCACCTGGCCGAACTCCCGCGCCGTCGCCCACCGCCTGTGCGCGGGCGCCGGCATGGACGCGGGCGAGGTCCGCAAGTTCGTCCGCGGCAACGCCATCCGCGCCTTCGGCCTCGAACGCTTTGGGATCAAGGAATGACGCCGACGGGCGCTACAGTCGGCCGGGATGGCTGAGAGCGCGGTGACCAGAACGGACCTGGCGGGGCCAACCCAGGCGGCGGGGCCGGCGGGCGAGCCCAGGTGGGTGGACGAGGTCGGCCTGACCGGGGGAGCCGGCCTGCTCGCCAGGCTGGTTCGGCTCAACATGCTCGTCTCGACCGCGCTCGAGGGTCTGGTTGAACCGTTCGGCCTGACGGTGGCCGACTACCTGGTTCTCGGCACCATCCGGCACTCGCCCGGTGGACGAGGCGCGCCGAGCCGCCTGTGCCGGGTGCTCGGCCGCACGAGCGGCGGCATGACGCTCACCCTCGACCGGCTCGCCGCCGCGGGCCTGGTCCACCGGGCCCCCGACCCGACGGACCGCCGCCGCGTCGTCGTCCGGCTCACCGACGTCGGCGACGCCCTGAGCCGCGGCGTCAACGACCGGCTCCACGAGTGGGAGGACGCCTTGTCGCTGCCCGCGGGCCTGCGCGCCGAGCTCGACCACACCCTCGACACCCTCATCGACGCGGTGACTCCCGACCGACCGCGCTGAGCTGTCCGGCGTCCATACCCGCGCGGTGCGAGCGCGGCCGGCGTTCGCTCAGGTGTGGACGCCGTCGACGTAGACGTCGACCTTCTCGTCGTAGAAGCAGACCAGGCCCGCGACGCGGATGCTCTCCAGCAGCGGGGCCGGGTAGTACCAGACGACGTCCTCGTGGACCTTGCCGTTGACCTCGACCCCGTAGTAGCTGGCCGTGCCCTTGTACGGGCAGCCGGTGCTGGTGGACGACCCGCGGAGCAGCTCGGTGCGGACGTCGCTCAGCGGGAGGTAGTAGCGGGGGCGGATGTTGGTCTCGAACAGCACGGTCGGGCGGGTCGACTCGGCGACCGTCACCCCGTCGATCTCGACCCGGACGTGCCGGGAGCTGGAGAGGATGTCGACCCGGTGGAAGGGGTTGCGGGCGTGGACGTAGACCGGCTCGTCCTCCTCCAGCCAGGTGTCAAAAGAGTCCCAGTCGAGCCGGACCATGTCGCGCAGCTCCGGGAACGGCGAGTCCGGGTAGGTCAGGGCGGCCCCGGCCGCGCGGTGCTCACCCGCGACCACGTCGTGGCGGTGCGCGTCGCCGCGGCTGGGGGAGCGCACGATCTCCCCGGTGGGCTCCAGCGTGGCCTTCAGATCGGCCAGCGGCAGGTAGTAGACGGGGTAGTGCGGGCCTTCCCAGACCAGCAGCGGCCGGACCGTGTCGACGACGACCACACCGCCCAGCAGTGGCCGTACCCGCTTGTGCGCCTGCTCGACCCGAACCCGCCCGCGCGCGCCCGACGCTGCCGCTGATCCCTTGCCTGTCGCGGGTGCGCCGGCGTCCGCCGACGGTTGTGCTGTGGCCGGGTTGGCTGTCGTCTCGGTCGTAGTGGTCGTCGGTTCAGTGGTCGTCATGCGTTACTCCTCCGTCGATCCGCTACCTAGGTAACGGCACCCCCAAGAGCAACCTTCCACGGAACGCCGCCACAGGCCTCCCGCGGGTGGGTGACCGTGGGCCAGGGATCAAGAAGTGGACTATCTGGTCCATAAAGAGCTAGCGTCAGCGGATGGCGCTCACCACGAAGGGGCAGGCGACCCGGCAACGGATCATCGAGGGCGCGGCTGTGTACCTGCGCGGCGACGACCCCGGCGAGGCGACCCTCGACGACATCCGCGCCATCACGGGCACGAGCAAGGGCCAGATCTTCCACTACTTCCCGGGCGGCAAGGAGGAGCTGCTGCTCGCGGTGGCGCGGTACGAGTCGGAGCGGGTCCTCGCCGACCAGCAGCCGCACCTCGGCGCGCTGACCTCATGGGCGGCCTGGGAGCGCTGGCGGGACGCGGTCCTGGCCCGCTACCGGGCACAGGGACGCAACTGTCCCCTGGGGTCGCTGATGAGCCAGGTCGGCGGCACACCGGGCGCGGCCGAGGTCACCGGCACCCTGCTGGCGAACTGGCGGGCCCACATCCGGCGCGGTATCGAGCAGATGCAGGCTGCCGGCGAGATCCGCCCGCGCCTCGACGCCGACCGGGTCGCCGCTGCCTTCGTCGCCGGCATCCAGGGTGGGGTCCAGGTGCTCAGGTCGTCCGGGAGCACCTGGCACCTGGAGGCGACACTGGACGCGCTGATCGACCACCTGCGCGGCGTCTGAGCTCCGCGCCGCGGCCGACAGCCGCTGGCGTCAGCGCCGGGCGGGCCAGGCGGGCCGGGCAAGATTTTTGGACTTGCGGGTCCAAAAATATCTCCGTAGCTTCGCCCGCATGTCACAGCGACTCGAACACAGGACGGCACTCGTCACCGGATCCACCAGCAACATCGGCCGGTCCATCGCGGTCGCCTTCGGTGCCGAAGGCGCCCACGTCATCGTCTCCGGGCGCGACGACACTCGCGGCAAGGCGGTGGTCGCCCAGATCCGCGCCGCGGGCGGCACCGCCGACTACCTCCACGCCGACCTCGACGGCACGGCGAGCGCCAGCAGGTCACTCGCCGACGCGGCGAGCGACCTGCTGGGCGGGCGCATCGAAATCCTGGTCAACAACGCGGGCATCTATCCGCCGGCGACCACCCTGACCGCGGACGACGCGATGTTCGACCGGGTATACGCCGTCAACGTCAAGGCGCCGTTCTTCCTCACCCAGGCTGTCGCGCCGCGGATGGTCGCCGCGGGCGGCGGGGTCATCATCAACCTCGGTTCCTGGGGTGCCCGGCTCGGCCTTCCTGTCGGCGCCCTCTACGCGTCGACCAAGGGTGCGCTGGAGACGCTCACCCGCGCCTGGTCCGCCGAGTTCGGGCCCCAGGGCGTGCGGGTCAACGCCATCTCCCCGGGGGTCATCGCCGATCCCGACCGGGATCCCGCCGTCGAGCATCCCGCCGACGCGCTCATGCTCGGCACGCCCGCCGGGTCACCCGGGCACCCCGACGCCATCGGCGCGGCGGCCGTCTACCTCGCGTCCGAGGACGCGGCCTTCGTGCACGGAACGGTCATGGACGTCGACGGCGGCCGCACCGGGGTCACCGTCATCGCGGGACCCAACCCTTTCCGCGCCGACGGCTAGCCGGGGCGTCCGGCGGCTACTTCGCGGCGGGCGGCTGGTCGATGCGGACCAGGTTTCCGGAAGGGTCGCGGACGGCGCAGTCCCGGGTGCCCCATGGCTGGTCGGTCGGCTCCTGCACGATCTCGGCACCCGAGGCGCGGATCTTCTCGAAAATGGCGTCGAGATCGTCGCTGTGGAAGTGGACGCCGTTCATGGCGCCCTTGGCGACGAGAGCGGTGATCGCGTCGCCGTCGGCGGGGCTACCGGCCAGGTAGTTCGTGAGGACGATCTCGACGCCGGGCTGGGCGGCCGAGCCGACGGTGATCCAGCGGAAGCCCTCGCGGGCGACGTCGTTGCGCAGCTCGAGGCCGAGCGCGTCGCGGTAGAAGGCCAGCGAGAGGTCCGGGTCCTGCACCTGGACGAAGCAGCGAGCAAGTGTGAGATCCATGTCCGCAACGCTAGGGCGCCGGCGTCGGGAGTGCTTCTCCGATCCTGCTCGGACCACGGCTGGGGCGGGTGAGGTCCTTCGCGACGCAGCCCGGCACGTTCGCGAGCGCGCTGTGGTCCCGGGCCCGGTAGGCCGTCGGCGTCTCGCCCACCAGCTCGGTGAAACGCGCGCTGAACGAGCCGAGCGACGTACACCCGACCGCCATGCAGACGTCGGTGACCGACATGTCGCCGCGGCGCAGCAGCGCCTTCGCCCGCTCGATGCGCCGCGTCATCAGATAGGAGTAGGGCGTCTCCCCGTACGTCGCGCGGAACTGCCGGGAGAAGTGCGCGTTCGACATCAGCGCGGCGCGAGCGAGCGCGGCGACGTCGAGCGGGCTCGCGTACTCGCGGTCCATCAGATCGCGGGCGCGACGCAGGTGCGCGAGGTTGGCGAGCTCCTCCGGCGTCACGAACCCCAGCGTAACAACGCGAGCGTGACGCCCCGTTGATCGCGCCGCCACTCGCCGCGGGCCTCGCGGCGCCCGTCACCCGGAGCGCCCGCCCCATCCCGGCAGGCCACATCGGGGCTCCGCCCCGCCCGTCGGCCCCAACCCCACCTGCCTCGACGAAGGCCACCGCCGCCCGGGCCGGGCGCTCAGCGCCCGACGTAGGCGGCGAGGTGCTCGCCGGTGAGGGTGCAGCGGGCGGCGACGAGGTCGGCGGGGGTGCCCTCGAAGACGATCCGGCCGCCGTCGTGGCCGGCGCCGGGGCCGAGGTCGATGATCCAGTCGGCGTGGGCCATGACCGCCTGGTGGTGCTCGATGACGATGACCGACTTGCCGGCGTCGACGAGCCGGTCGAGCAGGCCGAGCAACTGCTCGACGTCGGCGAGGTGCAGGCCGGTGGTCGGCTCGTCGAGGACGTAGACGCCCCCCTTGTCGGCCATCCGGGTGGCGAGTTTCAGGCGCTGGCGCTCACCGCCGGACAGGGTGGTGAGCGGCTGGCCGAGGCTGAGGTAGCCGAGCCCGACGTCGGCGAGCCGGCCCAGGATGCTGTGCGCGGCCGGCGTGTGCGCCTCGCCGGCACCGAAGAACTCCTCCGCCTCGGTCACCGGCATCGCGAGCACCTCGCTGATGTCGCGGCCCCCGAGGTGGTATTCGAGCACCGACGCCTGGTACCGCTTCCCCTCGCACTCCTCGCAGGTGGTGGCGACGCCGGCCATCATCGCCAGGTCGGTGTAGATGACGCCGGCGCCGTTGCAGGCGGGGCAGGCACCCTCGGAGTTGGCGCTGAACAACGCCGGCTTCACGCCGTTCACCTTGGCGAACGCCTTGCGGATCGGGTCGAGCAGACCGGTGTAGGTCGCCGGGTTGCTCCGCCGCGAGCCGCGGATCGGGGTCTGGTCGACCGACACCACCCCGTCCCGGCCGGACACCGAGCCATGGATGAGCGAGCTCTTGCCCGAGCCCGCGACCCCGGTGACGACGACCAGCACGCCCTGCGGGATGTCGACGTCGACATCCCGCAGGTTGTGGGCGTCGGCGCCGCGGATCTCCAGTGCTCCCAACGGCGTGCGCACCGACGACTTGAGGGAGGCCCGGTCGTCCAGGTGCCGCCCGGTGAGCGTCCCGCTGGCCCGCAGCCCGTCGACGGTGCCCTCGAAACAGACGGTGCCGCCGGCCGTACCCGCGCCGGGGCCGAGGTCGACGACGTGGTCGGCGATCGCGATGACCTCCGGCTTGTGCTCCACGACGAGGACGGTGTTGCCCTTGTCGCGCAGCCGCAGCAGGAGGTCGTTCATCCGCGCGATGTCGTGCGGGTGCAGCCCGATGGTCGGCTCGTCGAAGACGTAGGTGACGTCGGTCAGCGACGACCCGAGGTGACGGATCATCTTGGTGCGCTGCGCCTCGCCACCGGACAGGGTCCCGGTGGCGCGATCGAGCGAGAGGTAGCCCAGGCCGATGTCGGTGAACGAGTCGAGGGCGTGCCGCAGCGCCGCGAGCAGCGGCGCCACGGAGGGCTCGTCGAGGCCGCGCACCCACTCGGCCAGGTCACTGATCTGCATCGCGCAGGCGTCGGCGATGCTGATGCCGTTGATCTTCGACGACCGGGCCGCCTCGGACAGCCGGGTGCCGCCGCACTCGGGGCAGACGGTGAACGTCACCGCCCGCTCGACGAACGCGCGGACGTGCGGCTGCAGGGAGTCGATGTCCTTGGAGAGATGCGACTTCTGGATTCGCGGGATCAGCCCCTCGTAGGTCAGGTTGACGTTGTCGACCTTGATCCTGCGGGCCTCGCCGTACAGGAACTCCTCGCGCTGCTTCCTGGTGAACCTGGCGATGGGTATGTCGGCGGGCACCACCGCGGCGAAGATCCGGCCGAACCAGCCGTCGGCGCTGTAGCCCGGCACGGTGATCGCACCCTCGGACAGCGACTTGCTCTCGTCGAACAGCTGCGCCAGGTCGATGTCGGACACCGACCCCATGCCCTCGCAGCGGGGGCACATGCCGCCGATGCGGTTGAAGGTCGCCTTCACGGTCTTCTTGGCACCGCGCTCGACGGTGATCGCGCCACTCGCCCGGACCGAGGCGACGTTGAAGGAGAACGCGTTCGGCGAGCCGACATACGGCTTGCCGAGGCGGCTGAAGACGATCCGCAGCATCACGCCCGCGTCGGTGGCGGTGCCGACCGTGGAGCGTGGGTTGCCACCCATCCGCTCCTGGTCGACGATGATCGCCGTCGTCAGGCCCTCCAGCAGGTCGACCTCGGGCCGCGCCAGCGTCGGCATGAAGCCCTGCACGAAGGTGCTGTAGGTCTCGTTGATCAGCCGCTGTGACTCGGCGGCGATCGTGCCGAACACCAGCGAGCTCTTGCCCGAGCCGGAGACGCCGGTGAACACTGTGAGGCGGCGCTTCGGGATCTCGATACTGACGTCCTTGAGGTTGTGCTCGCGCGCACCCCGCACCCGGATCAGATCGTGGCTGTCGGCGTCGCGGCCGCCGGCGCCGCGCTGCGCGGGTGCCCGCGTGTCCGTCCTCGTGGCCGTGCTCATCGTGTCTCCATGAAAGTCACGCTAGCGAGAGCACGACAGTCCGTGCTTCTCGATTCCTGACCGATCCGGCCCCGACGGGTCCGGCAGACCGTCTCGTGACGCGTGGCGGCCAGACGCGTGGTCCGGCACGGCGTCGTCATGGGATCTCCGGCGGCGAGGAGCGCCGGGTGTTGGCGCGGAACGTGGTTGTCAGGCACCGACGTGGATGTGAGACGCCCATACCAGGGGCATGCGAGCCCACCTCCCGCGGGACGCGCGGGCGGCGGCGTGGACGGCGGTGGAGACGTCTCCACCCTCGGCGAGGGCACCGTAGATGTCCTCGGCGATGTAGGCGGCGTGCTGGTCGCCGATCGGCCACAGCGTGGCGATCACATGCCGGTAACCGGCGAGCTGGAACGCGGAGGCCAGATGGATCGCCTCGTCGGCCAGCGGGCCCCCGGGCCGGGCGGTGGAACAGGCCGACAGGAATGCCAGTTCGACGTCGTGCAGGCGTAGCCGGGCGACGTCGAGCACGGAGAGTGGCCGGACCCGGTGGTCGGCCAGCAGGAGCCGGCCGGCCGAGGGGGCGTCCAGATCGGCGGTGGCGTGGCAGGCGAAATGCGCCCATCTGGCGGTCGGCAGTCGGCTGAGGACCGCCTGCCGGGTGGCCCGCGTGCCGGTCAGCAGGTCGACCTGGCCGGGGAACCGGGCCCGCAGGGCGGCGGTCTCGACCTCGGCGCCGGGCAGGTCGGAGGCGCCGGGGGTGTGTGGCATGGCCACCGCCACCATCCGCCCACGGCCGAGTTCGACACGGCCGCCAGCGTCCACGGGGCTGGCAGCGCGGGCGTGCGCCAGGGCGCGGACAGTCGGGGTGTAGGACGAGATCACCCTGTCCAGGACCGTGGCCGCGGCCAACCCGGACGGGGCGCGGTGATACCCGGCGGCGTGCACCGGCAAGAACGACAACAGATCTGAGGTACACCACCACAGCCGCGGCCACCGGCCACCGTCACCCGGCGGGCCGACGATGCCCAGCCGGTCTAGGACCGGACCGGCGAGGACGTCCCACAGCCAGCCGAGGATCTCACCTATCCGCTCCTGCGCCGCGACGCGGGAAGAGGCCTGGCCGTCCAGCGCCGCGAGGAGGGCGACGACCTGGTCGTACACGGTCTGCGGGGTCAGCCCGGCCAGCCGCACCGCGTCCACCCCGCCGCCGGTCAGGAGCAGCGCGTACGAACCGAACTCCGAGACCGCCACGATTACCACCGGGCCGTTGGAGGCGGTCACCAGCAGTTCGGCGGCCGGTGGCGGTCGAAGGAACCGTTCGAACCCATCGAGGCCGCGGATGTTCGCGATCAGGTCGTCGAACGCCACGCCCGCCGCCCGCCGTTCGGTGCCGGTCGGCGCGGACGGACCCTCACCAGGCTCGGTCCGCCCCGGTCCTGCCTGGTCGTCGGCCCGGTCCAGAACGTCGCGCAGGTTGGTGAACGACGCCGCCAGCTCCGGATGCCGCTCCGCCAGGGCGGTCAGGTCGGTGCGGGTGTCCAGCGCCTGGCCCAGCAGCACCCCTCGGCCCTGCTCGAACAGCTCCACCGCCCGTTCGACCAGACCGACTCGCAGGCAGCAGGCCGCCGCGTCCGCGCCCAAGCCCGCGAGCTCCGCCAGCAGATGCTCCTGATCGCGGCGTGCCAGGCGGCGCGGCGCCACCTGTCCCAGCAGCTCGATCGCCGTCGTGAACCCCGTCATCGCCTCCGACCATCGCCCGCCGCCCGCCGCCGCGAGGCCCCAGCCGCGCGCCGCACCCGCTCGAATCCGTGGCGGCGCCCCCAACGTCTCGGCGGCCGCCTGGTAGGCGTCGATCGCGGCGTCGAGGTCCGCCGGACGTCCGCCCCGCTCGAACCGGGTCTGCAACGAGTCGGCGAGGTTGGACAGGCGCCCCGCGCGGTCGGGGTGGTCGGGTGGGGTGGCGGCGACGGCTGCCTGGGCGGCCTGGATCGCGTCGTCCAGGTCTGCCTGCCGTCCGCCCTGCTCGAACCTGGTGCGAAGGGCGACGCCGAGATTGGACAGCATCGCGGCGCGGTCGGGGTGGTCGGGTGGGGTGGTATCCACCGCTCCCTGTCCGGCCTCGATCGCGCCATCCAGGTCGGCTGGCTGTCCACCTCGCTCGAACCTGGTGCGAAGGGCGATGCCGAGATTGGACAGCATCGCGGCGCGACGGGGGTGGTCGGGTGGGGTGGTCTCCACGGCCGCTTGTCCGGCCTCGATCGCGGCGTCCAGGTCCGCTAGGTCGCCATGGTGCCCGAACCGCGTTTGTAGGACGACACTGAAATGGTCCAGCCGCTGGCCGCGACTGGGATGATCGATATGGGTGGCATCCACTGTGATCTGGCCGGCCTCGATCGCGGCCTCCAGGTCCGCCAACTCCCCGGTCCATTGGAACCTGGTGTGAAGCGCGGTACCAAGGTTGGCCAGTATCGCGGCGAGGTTGGGGTGGTCGGACGGGGTGGCCTCCACGGCGACCCGAAAGGCCTCGATCGCGTTGTCCAGGTCCGCCAACACCCCGCCTTGGCGGAACCGGGTCCAGAGGGCGCCCCCAAAGGTGGACTGCAGCACGGCGCGGTTGAGGTCGTCGGGTGAGACGGCGTCCGCCGCGGTCTGGCCGGCCTCGATCGCGGCATCCAGGTCCGCCAGCTCCCCGGTCCGCTCGAACCGGGTCAGCAGGGCATTGGTGACGTTGGACAGCATCGCGGCGCGGTCGGGGTGGTCGCCGGGGACGGCGTCCAGTGCCTGTCGGAACAGGTCGATGGCCCCGTCAAGCGCGGACGGGTCGCCTGTCCGCATCGTCGCCTCCATCAGGTCGACAGCGCGGTCGGACAGGAGCTGGGGAGTATCGGTGGCGCCGTGTCGCTGCTCGTCGAAGTAGGCGCGCACCTCGTCGGGGACGGCGTCCGGGTGGGCCTCGTACACCGGTTCGAGAAATGCCAGTGCGGTCTCGAGGTCCTGCTGGTCCTCGCCGGTGTCGGGGGCCCAGTAACGCGCGAAGTGCAGCCATCCGACTGCCCGCGCGATCTCCAGGTCCGCGGCCGGGTCGGAGACCGTCTCCAGCAACGCCGCTACTTCGGCCAACGCCTCAGGGTCCAAGACAGTCGCCGGATTCTGGTCGATCTCAAACTGGTCCAGTCGTGCCCACAGCCGCGCGATTAAACGCTCCCGCATTCCTCGTCGCCCCCGTGTTGCCCGTCGGGCCGCATCTTCGCGACATCCGCGCTCCGATGCCGAAGCCGTCATGAACAGTTGCGTTCACGTTATCGGTGACGTTGGCGGCGTGGCAGCACTACTGGAGCGGAAGCGGCTTGAACGGGACCGTCGTGATCAAGCCGATGCCCCCATCACCAGACCGACCATCACCAGACCGACCCACCCGTGATGACCGCCGCGCCCATGGAGCTCGATGGGACTGGCCACGCGCGGCAGCCCGAGACCGGTCCGGGCCCTGGACGGTCGCTTGTCTGATCCATCGACAGGCGGTCGAGGGGATGCTCAGGGAAACGGGTGCCGGCGGGCGACCGTGGACCGCCCGCCGGCACTGGATGGCTCTTCGCTGACCGCTTCTCAGGGACCGGTTACTTCTTGAGGACCTGGCCGCAGGCGAGTTTGCTCGTGACGTCGTACTTCGTTCCGTTCAGCTGCACGAGCGACCCGCAGGGCGCGTTGACGACGTGGTTGAGGGGGTACCGGGTCTGCGGTACCGCGCCGTCGACGTAGTAGCTGTAGTCGCTGTTCAGGGTCTTCAGGAAGCTGTCGACGGTGAGGTCCTTGCCGGTCTTGGTGGCGGCGTCGACGAACATGTCGGCGGCCCAGTAGCCGGCCATGGTGGGCAGGCTGAGCGTGGCGTCGGGGGCGTACTTCTTGAAGTCGGCGACGAGCTGCTGGACGCCGGCCGACGAGGTGTCCTCGGTCGGTGACCACTGCAGCAGGGCGTAGGACTTCTGCAGCCCGGCGAAGTTGGCGGCGGCCAGTCGTGGGTCGTAGCCGACGGCGGAGATGTGCTTGCCGGGGAAGCCGGCCGCGCCCAGTGCCTGGATCAGCTTGGTGGTCGAGGTGAAGTCGGTGACGTAGAGGACCACCTGCGGGGGCGCGCCGCTGGCGGCCGTCATGATCTTGCTGACGATCGGGGTGGCGTCGGTGAGGCCGGAGTCGGGGATCGGGTTCTCGGCGTAGACGACCTTCGCGCCTACGGACTGGACCTGGAGTTTGATGTCGGACAGGCCGGTGCGGGCCGAGTCGTCGTCGTTGCCGATGAGCGCGACCGTGCGGCCCTGGGCGTCGCCGTCGAAGAGGTTCTGGATCATCACGCCGTACAGCGAGGACGTGCTCACGGTCAGGTTGGTGAGGCAGCCGGTGATGCCGAAGCCGACCGTGTTGCCGCAGTAGCCGCCGTTGAAGCCCCAGCCGAAGAACGGCACGGCCTCGGAGCAGAAGGTGTCGAGGTAGCTGGCGGAGCTGGTCATCTCGGGGACGACGGCGAAGACCTTCTCCTGGTCGGCGAGGACCTTGGCCTGGCTGGCGTTGCGGCTCGAGTCGTTGCCGTCGTCGAGCGTGCCGATGTAGTCGATCTTGCGGCCGTTGATGCCGCCGGCGTCGTTGGCCCGGTCGAAGCGGACCTTGGCGCCGATCTCGGTGCCGGCCATGGTGCTGCCGCTGGGGCTGGTCAGGTAGGCGAGGCCGCCGACCTTGATGGAGGTGTCGGTGACGCCGCGGGCTGGGTCGGCGGCGGTCTGGCCGCACTTCAGCGAGCTCGCGTCTACCGTGATGCCGCCGTCACTCCAGTCGGACGGCGGGACGGCCTTGATGGCGCCGGCGGCGACGGTCGGGCCGCTGCTCGTCGTCGTGGAACCGCCGTCGCCACCGCAGGCGGCGAGGCCCGTGGTCAGGGCCGTCGCGGCGGCGAGGACGGTCATGAGCCGCAGGGCTCGCATCGGGAACTCCCTCGTATGACCGACGCGCCCGCCAGCGGCGAGCGCGGGATAGGTGAACGGGATACGTGAACCGGCTGGCCGCGCACGGCCCGGACAGGCGGGCCCCCGCGGCATGCGCCACCTGGACGGCCTGGCCGCGCGGTGGCAAAGCATTGCAGACTTAATATTGGATACTTTATTTGGCCGAAGATTACCATGGGTGGCCCGCCGCGTTGACGCTCCCATCCGCCGATCCACCAGGACTGCCGATCCACCAGGACTACCGTCATGCCCGGGCCGCGGGACAGGCCGCGGCCGGGACGGGCGGGAGGCGGACGGGATGGAGCTGCGCGAGGCGATGCGCACGTCGGGGGCCGTGCGTAAGTTCACCGACGAGCCGGTGTCGGACGAGGTGCTCGCGCGGGTGCTCGACGAGGCCAGGTTCGCGCCCAGCGGCGGCAACACCCAGCCGTGGACGGTGCTCGTCCTGCGCGACCCGGGGATCCGCCGGGCCATCCGCGACCTGGTGGTGCTCGGCTGGCGCGAGTACCGGGCGCAGGTCCAGGCCGGGGTGCGCCCGTTCGCGCCGGGCCCGGACGGCCGCTGGCACGGGCCGGCGATCGACCTCGCCGAGGCGGCGGCCACCCCCGCGCCGTCGTCGTTCGCCGACAACCTCGACGAGGTGCCGGTGCTGCTGGTCCTGTGTGCGCGGCTCACGGCGCTCGCCGTCATGGACGTGGACCTGGAGCGGCAGAGCATCGTCGGCGGCGCCTCGGTCTACCCGTTCGCCCAGAACCTCCTGCTCGCGGCCCGGGCCGAGGGCCTGGGCGGCGTGCTGACGACGTTCCTCGTCCGCCGGGAGCCGGAGGCCGCCAAGCTGCTCGCCATCCCGCCGGACCACGCGATCGCGGCAGTCGTCGCCCTCGGCCACCCCGAGCGGCGGGCCACGAAGCTCACCCGCCGCCCGGTCGAGGAGTTCGCCCGGCTCGACACCTTCGACGGCGAGGCCTTCCCCGGCCCCGCGCCGGCCGGCTTCGGCATCAGCCCTGGGTGACACCCCCGGCGTCGATCGGCTTGGGCTGGGGGGCGAGCAGCGGGGACGTGGTGTTGGAGGGCCACTGGGGACGGTAGTAGCCGCGGAAGTGCAGCTCACCGCCGCGCAGCTCGCGGATCGTCAGGAAGTCACCCTTGTAGCCGCGGTGGTCGTAGGGCGCGAACGTGATGTACGCGCCGGGGCCGCCGTTGGTGCACGGCATCCACTTGATCTTCTCCAGCCCGAGCCGGACCTGCTCGGGCGTGGGGATCGCCGCGTTCGCGATGCCGTGGATCGCGGCCCGCGCCGTGTCGTAGCCGAGGGCCACGACGACGTTGCGGGTGACCCGGCCGAACCGCGCCTCGAACCGGCGGACCATCGCCTCGTAGTTCGGGTTCGCGCCGTCCTCGCCGAGCTGGTCGACGCCGTGCCAGCCCTCCAGGCCCTCCGCCCAGGCGTTCGAGTTCGAGTAGAACATGAACGCCGTGCCCATGAACCGCGGCGGATCCCAGTCGAGGGCCTTGAACGCCGCGGCGAAATGGAAGGTGGAGTAGCCGTAGCCCATGTAGACGATGGCCTCGGCACCCTGGGCGCGCATCGTCTCGAGGTGCTGCTGGAGGCCCTTCGGATTCGGCCCCAGGCTGACCTCCTTGACGATCTCGACGCCGACCTGCTGCGCCGCCGTCCGGAAGAAGTCCGAGTAGTGGTCGCCGGACGAGCCCTTCTCCCAGAAGAAGCCGACCTTGGTGTGACCCTGCTGGGCGCACCAGTTCGCGCCCATCACCGACTCCGTCGGGATGTCGCCGTTCGCGACGGTGAAGCAGTAGTCACCGGCGAACTTCACGCTGCCGGTCCAGCCGATGCAGGAGACGCCGGTGCGGTTGGCGGTGTCCTGCAGGTTCAGCGAGTTGTCGGAGATCATCGGGCCGAGCACGACGACGCAGCCGTCGTCGACGAGCTGCTGGTATCCCCGGCGGACCTTGAGGTAGTTCTCCCTGGGCAGCCCGCGCGCGTCGACGGTGCGGATCTCGACCGGCCGGTCGTAGACGCCCTCGTTCAGCGCGTCCTCGACCGCGAGAATCGTGGAGTCGACCCAGTCGGACAGCAGCTGGCCGAGGTCCATGTCGACCAGGATGCCGATCTTCACCGGCTCGAACGGATCCCCCTGGGTGACGAGGCCCCGCGTCGGCGGATACACGACGATCGACTCGACCGCCTTCTCGCCCACCCGGCCGCCGCCCTCGTACCAGCGGCCCGCCGGGTCGTTGTAGGCGACGGTGTCCGTCCCGCGCTCGACCGTCGAGACGGCCCGGTCCGGCTGGGCGATCCCGTGATCCACTGGCGCCGGGAAGAGGCGCTCGGCATACCGTCCGGCGTTCTCCTGCCCAGGCTGGTCCTGGCCGGTTGAGACCTGCTCGCTCATCCAGACTCCTCGCCGCTCACTCGCCGTCGCCGCCTGCCCGGCGGCTGGCGAACGATCGTTCAGTACAGAGAACCACTGCTCAGCGGTACGTCTACCACCGTCACCCTGACCGGGCAAGAAGTCCCCGCCCGCCGCGACCCGGAGATCATTCTGGCGAGCGGATCGACGCCCGCGCGTGGCCGGCAAAGATCCACGAGGGTGGTCGAGGCGTGGCAGGGGTGTGCGCGGCCGGACTATTGAGCTAATCTTCCTGACCTGGAGCAGGTGATGCCGGGCACACTGTCGGCGCCGCGGGTCTCAGTTGCCCATCTGATGGGTTGGTCGGGCGGGCCGGTGGGGTCCATCCGTCAGGGGAAGGGCGGTGAATTTCACCATGGGTGATGAGATCGTGGCGGGCATCCGGCCTCTATCTCGGACTATTAGTCCGAGTGAGGTGGTCGTGAATGGCCGGGGCGTCGTCGTCGGCGGCGACGCGGACACCCTTCTTCGCCCGCAGGTCGACGGGGTGCCGTTCGCGCCGCGGACGCCGGTCACCGAGCCGTTCTGGGCGGGCTGCGCCCGCGGTGAGCTGCTGTTCCAGCGCTGTGCCGCCTGCGCCACCCCCGGCTTCCCGCCGACCGAGGCCTGCCGGGCCTGCCTGTCGCGCGACCTGCGCTGGGAACGGTCCGCGGGCTTCGGCACCCTCTACAGCTGGACGGTCGTGCACCGCCCGGTGAGCCCCGCGTTCCGCACCCCGTACGCGCCGGCCATCGTGACCCTGGACGAGGGCTACCAGCTGATGACCTGCCTGGTCGGCCTGACGATCGCCGAGATCCGCCCGGAGCTGCGGCTGCGCGTCGCGTTCCACTCCGTCGTACCCGCGGCCCCAGCCATACCCGCGGCCCCCGCCGTCACCGTGGAGGCGGCCGGCCAGCCGGCGGCGACGACACTGCCCTACTTCGAACCCGCCGGCCGAGCCTGAACGGGAGACCAGCCGCATGAAGCCAGAAGACCTGATCCTGGTCAGCGTCGACGACCACATCGCCGAGCCGGCCGGCATGTTCGACGCGCACGTCCCGGCGAAGTACAGGGACTTAGCCCCGCGCGTCGTCGACGAGCCCGACGGCGTCCAGCAGTGGTACTACGGCACCCAGCGCGGCCGCAACCTCGGCCTGAACGCGGTCGCCGGCAAGCCGCCGGAGATGTTCAACGTCGACGCCAGCCGCTACGACGAGATGCGGCCCGGCTGCTACGACGTGCACGAACGGGTCCGGGACATGAACGCCGGCGGGCAGCTCGCCGGGCTGAACTTCCCGAACTGGACCGGCTTCTCCGGCCAGGTGCTCAACCAGGGCCCGGACCGCGACGTCAACCTCGTCATGATCAAGGCGTACAACGACTGGCACGTCGACGAGTGGTGCGGCGCCTACCCCGACCGGTTCATTCCGTGCGGCATCCTGCCCCTGTTCGACGTCGAGGAGGCGGCCAGGGAGCTGCGGCGGCTGGCGGGCAAGGGCTGCCACGCCGTCACGTTCTCCGAGAACCCCGAGGCGCTGAAGATGCCGAGCATCCACAGCGGCTACTGGAGCCCGCTGTTCCGCGCCGCCAGCGACGCCGGCACCGTGCTGTGCCTGCACCTCGGCTCGGCGTCGCGCTCCCCGATGTTCTCCTCCGACGCCCCGGCCAGCGTCAACATGTCCGGCTCGTCGATCGCCTCGATCTACTCGCTCCTCGAATTGATCTGGGCCGAGTTCTGGGCCGACTTCCCGGACCTGCGGTTCTCGCTGACCGAGGGCGACATCGGCTGGATCCCGTACTTCCTGTGGCGCAGCGAGCACGTCCAGCGCCGCCACTCCGCCTGGACCCGGCCGTCCTTCCCCGCCGGGATCGACGGGCCGTCGGACATCTTCCGCAAGCACATCCTGACCTGCTTCATCAGCGACACGGTCGGCCCGCGGCTGCTCGACTGGTTCGACGTCGACAACGTCTGCTGGGAGTCCGACTTCCCGCACTCCGACTCCAACTGGCCGAACGCCCCCGAGGACGTCATCGCCAACCTCGGCCACCTGCCCGACGACACCATCAACCGGATCACCCACGAGAACGCCCTGCGGCACTTCCAGTTCGACCCGTTCGCGACCCGCCCGCGCGAGCGCGCCACCGCCGGCGCGCTGCGCGCCGAGGCGACCGACGTCGACGTCGTCACCCGGGTCGGCCGCCTCGCCAGCGAGCGTGACCTCCAGTCCTGGAAGCGCCTCACCACCCGCACCGCGCCGTCGTTCCCCGCCGCGCCGGCCGCGCCCGCCGCGCCGGCCGCGCCGGCGGTTCCCGGCGCCCCGCGGGCCTAGGGGCGGTCAAGGTGTCACATGCCGCATCCGCCGACCCATCGGCCGACCCGGCCGCCGGG
This sequence comes from Pseudofrankia saprophytica, assembly GCF_000235425.2. Classification (NCBI taxonomy): domain Bacteria; kingdom Bacillati; phylum Actinomycetota; class Actinomycetes; order Frankiales; family Frankiaceae; genus Pseudofrankia; species Pseudofrankia saprophytica. Next base: position 6,186,857 of record NZ_KI912266.1, on the reverse strand, counting down.
GCATCCGCCGGCGCGTCGGGGCCGTCGGCTCTCGGGCCGCTCGCCGGCGTCCGCGTCCTGGAACTGGCGACGCAGATCGCCGGGCCATACTGCGGGAAGCTGTTCGCCGACGCCGGCGCCGACGTCGTGAAGGTGGAGCCGCCCGGCTCCGGCGACCCGATGCGCGCCTGGTCCGCCTCGGGCTCCCGCCCCGACGGGGACGGCGCGCTGTTCCGGTTCCTCAACACCTCCAAGCGGTCCGTCGCGGCCGACCCGGACAGCTCGCGGGTTCGCGCCCTGGCCGCCGCCGCCGACCTCGTCATCGTCGGCGGCGCCCTCGCCGGCGGCGGAACTCCCGGTAGCGGTAATCACGGTGGCGACGGGGCGACCGTGGACGGCGCCCTCGCGGGCAACGGGATCTTCGCGGGCGCGGGGGCTGGAGCGGGAGCCGCCGCTGACGCCGATGCCGATGCGGGCCCGGCGGCCGTCCGGCGCCTGCACGCCGACAACCCGCGCGCCGTGATCCTGTCGATCAGCCCGTTCGGCCTTACCGGGCCCTGGGCGGACGACGGCTGGCGACCGGGCTTCCCGGCCAGCGCGGTGGCGCCGAACCGAGGGGCGGTCACCGAGTTCCTCCTGCAGGCGCTCTGCGGATCCACCGCCGGCCGGGGCGAGCCGGACGCCGCCCCGCTGCAGGCCGGCGGGCGGATCGGCGAGTGGGCGTCCGGCGTCTACGCCGCCGTCGTCGGGCTCGCCGCGCTGCGCGGTTCCCGGCGCGACGGCGTCGGTGACCTCGTCGACGTCTCGATGCTCGAATGCATGGCGATCATGATGGGCGGGCTGTCCGTCGTCGGGCCGACCATCATGGGCGGCACCAGGCCCGGCGGCACCCCGGGCTCACCCGGCCGCATCCCCGAGACGCCGTCGATCGAGCCGACGAAGGACGGCCTGGTCGGTTTCTGCACCATCACCGCGCAGCAGTTCCAGGACTTCCTGGTCCTCATCGAACGGCCCGACCTGCTCGGCGACCGCGACCTGGCCCTGCTGCCGCGCCGGCATGCCCGGAGGGCCGAGTTCCAGGCCGCCGTGCACGCCTGGACCACCCGGCACACCACCGAGGAGGTCGTCGAGCTCGCCGCCGCCCTGCGCATCCCGGCCACCCCCGTCGGCACCCCGGAGACGGTGACGACGATCGACCAGTTCACGGCCCGCGGCGTGTTCGTCCCCAACCCCCGCGGCGGCTTCCACCAGCCCCGCACCCCCTACCGCGTCGGCGACTTCCGCGGCCGGCCGCTCGCCCCGGCCCCCGCCCTCGGCGAGCACACCGCCACCGCGCGCTGGCCCGCCACCGCGGCCGCCGATGCCGCCGCCGCCACCGACGACGACGGCCTGGCCAGGACCGCCCGCCCGGCGGTCCGGCCGCTGCCGCTGGACGGGCTGAGGGTCCTCGACCTGACCGCCTTCTGGGCCGGGCCGTCGGCGACGATGCTGCTCGGCTCGCTGGGCGCCGACGTCGTCAAGGTCGAGGGGGTGTCCCGCCCCGACGGCATGCGGTTCGCGGGCGGCAAGCCACCGACCGAGCCGAGCTGGTGGGAATGGGGAACGATGTTCCTCGCCACGAACGCCAACAAGCGGGCGGTCAGCCTCGAGCTTTCCACCGCGGAGGGGCTCGGCCTGGCCCGCCGGCTCGTCGGCGCCTGCGACGTCGTCATCGAGAACTTCACCCCCCGGGTGCTGCCCAACCTCGGCCTCGACTGGGAGGCGGTGCACGCCGCGAACCCGTCGGCCGTGCTCACCCGCATGCCGGCCTTCGGGCTGGACGGCCCGTGGCGCGACCGCACCGGCTTCGCCCAGACGATGGAGCAGGCCAGCGGCATGGCCTGGCTGACCGGCACCGCCGACGGCCCGCCGGTGATCCCGCGCGGCGCCTGCGACCCGATCGCCGGCCTGCACGCCGCGTTCGCCACCCTGGTGGCGCTGGCCGCCCGGGACCGCCCGGACGGCGACGGCTCCGGCGCGCTGGTCGAGGCGACGATGATCGAGTCGGTGCTCAACGTCGCGGCCGAGCTGACCGTCGAGTACACCGAGAGCGGGGCGTCGCTGCGCCGTGACGGCAACCGCGGCCCGCTCGGCCCGCTGGCGGCGCCGCAGGGTGTCTACCGCTGTGCCCGCGACCCGGCAGGCCCCGACGTCTGGCTCGCGCTCGCCATCACCGACGACGTGCAGTGGCGGGACCTGTGCGCTGTGCTCGGCCGCCCCGACCTCGCCGCGGACGCGGGCCTCGCGACCCTGGCCGGCCGCCGGGTCACCGCCGCGCACGACCGGGTCGACGAGGCGATCGCCGCCTGGACGGCGGCGGCGCCCGACCGGGCCACGGCGCTCGCCGCCCTCGCCGCCGGTGGCGTCCCGGCCGCGCCGGTCATCCCGGCCGCCGACCTGCTGGCCAACCCGCAGCTCGCGGCCCGAGGCTTCTTCGAGAGGCTGGCCCACCCGGTGGTCGGCGAGCACCCGATGCCGGGCGTCGCGTTCCGCCTCGCCAGCCACCCCGGGCCGCTGCTGCGCCGCCCGGCGCCCGTCTTCGGTCAGCACGACGACGAGGTGTACGGCGGCCTGCTCGGCCTGACCCCGGCCGAGCTCGACGGCCTGCGCGCCCGCCGCGTCCTCGGCGACCGGCCGGCCGGCGCATGACCGGTCCACCATCACCGACCACCGGTGCGGGAGCCGGTGCGGCGGACGGCCTGCCGACGACCGCGTACGCCGTGCTGGGGATGCTGGCGGTCGCCGACGTGCCGCTGTCGCCGGTGGAGCTCAAGACCAGGGCCGACTTCAGCCTGCGCTTCTTCTACTGGGCGCCGGCGATCAGCCACATCCGCAAGGAACTGGCGCGGCTGGAGGCGCTCGGCCTCGTCACCGCGAGCCCGGCGCCCGGCCGCCGGATCCGGCGCACCCTCGTGCACGAGATCACCCCGGCCGGCCGGACGGTGCTGCGCGACTGGCTGCACCAGACGGCCGACGAGGAGCCGGTGGTCATCAAGCATCCGGTGCTGCTGCGGGTGTGGCTGGGCGCCGAGACCGAGCCGGAGCGGGTCGTGGAGATCCTCGACCGCTACGTGGAGCAGACCCGGGCGGCCGTCGACGAGCTGCGCTGGGGCCGGCGCCGTGCCCAGGAGGTGCGGTTGGACAGCCGGCCCGAGCTGCGCTACTCCCGCGCCGTCGGCGACTACGTGCTGCGCCGGATGTACGCGGAGCTGGCGAACGTCGCCCAGCTGCGCGACGAGCTCGCCGACCTGCCCACCACCCCGCGGCCGCCGTTCGCCGGCCCGCCCCCGCTGCACGACTACGAACACCCTGACGACGAACACCCTGACGACGCGCGCGGGCGCGAGCGCGGTGCCGGGGCGGACGGCACCGGGTCGCCGGGGGAGAGGAGCTGAGCGTGGCCCGCCCGAGATCCGCCGCGATCGTCGGCATCCACAACACCGCGCAGGCCCGGCGGCTGCCGGACCAGACGTCGACGGCCCTGCTGGTCGACGCGGTCGCCGGTGTCCTCGCCGACGCCGGGCTGGGCCTCGCCGACGTCGACGGCCTGTCCACCCCCGGCATGTCCGGCGGGTTCGTCTACGACCTCGGCCTCGGCCCCGCCTGGCAGGGCGCCCAGCACGGCGTCGCCGCGGTGCTCGAGGCGGCCGCGGCGATCGCCTCCGGCGAGGCGGACACGGTCCTGGTCGCCTCCGCCGCCGCCGGTACCTACACCGAGCGTGCCTCCACCGCCCCATGGACCCGCCCGGAGAACGAGTTCGTCATCCCCTGGGGCATGTTCACCGCCGCCGAGTTCGCCCTCATCGCCCGCCGGCACATGACCACCTACGGCACCACGCCGGAGCAGCTCGCCACGGTCGCGGCGACCATCCGCAACAACGGCCACGCGAACCCCGCCGCGGTCTACGCGGGCCGCGGCCCCTTCAGCGCCGCCGACGTGCTCGCCTCCCGGATGGTCGCCGACCCGTTCCACCTGCTCGACTGCTCGACGACCTCCGAGGGCGGCTGCGCCCTGCTGCTCACCACCGCCGAGCGCGCGGCCGACCTGCCCCGCCCACCCGTGCACGTCCTCGCCGGCGGCGCCGACCACTACGGGCCCAGCTATCGCTTCCCGCCGGCCTGGGACCACACCGGCCACGCCCGCCGCGCCGGCCGAGTCGCCGCGTCCGGGGCGGGTGGCGCGGACGTGCCGGTCAACGGCCAGGTCGGGCGGCGCGCGTTCGAACGGGCACTCGCGACCGCCGGGCTGCGCCGCGACGACGTCGACGTGCTGGAGCTCTACGACCCGTTCTCGTTCGAGATCATCCGTCAGCTGGAGGCGTTCGGCTTCTGCGGGCCGGGGGAGGGCGGCCCGTTCGTCGAGGACGGCCACATCGCCGTCACCGGCAGCCACCCGGTCACCACCGACGGCGGCACGATGTCGTTCAGCCACGCCGGCTCGTCCGTCCAGATGTTGCAACGCGTCATCCGCGGCGCCGAGCAGCTGCGCGGCGACTGCGGCCCCGACCTGCAGGTTCCCGACGCCCACGTCGCCCTGTGCACGGCCGGCGGAGCCGGCGCACTGTTCCTCCACCTCGTCCTGCTCGGCCGCGCCCGCCCGTATCCCTGAAGGGCCCCCGGACGCGAGGCTCCGCCACCATCGTGCGTCCCTCGGCCTTGACCGGCAGCCCGACCCCTACGCACCCGCCCGGAGGCAGCCGTGGCCACCACCCCCGTCCCCACCGTCAGCGAGGCCGCCCTCGACCCGAGCCTGTTCCTGCCCGAGCCTGAGCCCCGCGAGGTCCGCTACACGATCATCTCGGTCGACGACCACGTCGTGGAACCGCCGCACCTGTTCGCCGGGCGGGTCCCGGCCCGGTTCGCCGACGCGGCGCCGCGGATCGTCGAGACGGAACGCGGTCACCAGGTGTGGCGGTTCGAGGAACAGACGTTCACCCAGGTCGGCATGAACGCCGTGGCCGGCCGGCGGCCCGACTCGGTGAAGCTCGAGCCGTTCCGGTTCGAGCACATGCGTCCCGGCTGCTACGACATCGACGCCCGGGTGCGGGACATGGACGTGAGCGGGGTCTGGGCGTCGGTGAACTTCCCCTCGCAGATCACCGGGTTCTGCGGCCGGGTGTTCTTCGGCGCCCGCGACCAGGAGCTGGGCCTCGCCTGCGTGCGGGCCTGGAACGACTGGCTGTACGAGGAGTGGTTCCAGGCGTACCCCGAGCGGGTCGTCCCGATGGGCATCACCCACCTGTCCGACCCGGCACTGGCCGTCGCCGAGATCCGGCGGAACTCCGCCCGCGGGTTCACCGCCGTCACCTTCCCGGAACGCCCACACGTCATCGGCCTGCCGTCGCTGTGGGACCGCGACCACTGGGACCCGATCATCCAGGCCTGCGTCGAGACCGACACCGTCGTCACCCTGCACGTCGGCAGCGCCGGCCTGTCCGAGAAGCCGCCGGGTGCGCCCGGCCTGCAGCTCGGCTCGACGCTGTTCGGCCAGGCGTCGCTCACCGCCTGCGCCGAGTGGCTGTGGTCGGAGTACCCGGCCCGGTTCCCGACCCTGAAGATCGCGATGAGCGAGGGCGGGATCGGCTGGGTCGCGATGCTGCTCGACCGGCTCGACAACATCGTCGACCGGTCCGGCTACGGCCTCGGCTGGGACCTTCGCCCCGCCGAGGTGCTGCGCCGCAACTTCTGGTTCTGCACCATCGACGACCCGTCGACGATCGACACCCGCCACCACATCGGCGTCGAGAACATCATGGTCGAGACCGACTACCCGCACGGTGACGGCACCTGGCCTGACACCCAGCAGGTCCTCGCCGACGCCTGGGGCCACATCCCGCCCGCCGAGATCCGGGCGATGTGCAGCGAGAACGCCGCGGCCCTGTTCCGCCACCCCCTCCCGCCGACCGTCCTGCCGGCCGGCTGAACCCCCTGATCCCCCTGGACCGCCTGGAGGGCAAACCCGTGACGTTCATCCCGACGGCCGAGAAGCTGATGCCGGAGCTCACCACCCGCGAGGAGATCGTCCTGCTCGCCCGCGCCCTGTGGCGGGAGGGCTACAACGACCACCTGGCCGGCCACATCACCGCGTTACAGCCCGACGGCACCCTGCTGTGCAACCCGTGGCTGGTCCGCTGGGACGAGCTGCGCCCCGAGCAGATCATCCGGATCGACCTGGACGGCAAGCTGCTCGAGGGCGACTGGCCGGTCCCGCTCGGCATCCCGCTGCACCTCGCCCTGCACGCCGCCCGCACCGACGTCACCTGGGCCGTCCACAACCACCCGCTGTACGGCACGGTCTGGGCGGACCTGGGCGAGATCCCACCGATCTACGACCAGAGCTCCGCGCTCGGCGGCGGTGGCGACCTGGTGCTGGTGAACGAGTACGAGGGCCCCGTCAACGATCTCGCCACCGCCCGCGGCGCGGTCGACGCCCTGCACGGCGGCCACCTCGCGCTGCTCGCCGGCCACGGCGTCTTCGTCCTCGGCACCTCGGCACGGGCGCTGTTCCAGCGCGCCGTCGCGCTCGAACAGCGCTGCCAGCGTGCCTGGCACGTCCGTGCCCTCGGCGCCGCCCCGGCGCCGGTGCTACCGACCGGCTTCCTGAACCACATGAAGAACTCTGACGGCAACGGCTTCATCGGCTTCTGGGAGTCCGCCGTCCGCGCCGAGCTCCGCGCCGACCCGACGCTCCTCGATACTCACTGACCCTCGCGCCGCTGAAAGCGGGCGGGACCGGACCGGACCGGAAGCCGCGCGGCAGACGGCTGACAAGGCGGGCCACCCGTCCAACCGAACACTCCTCCACCGTGTTCTGTGGCAGATGACGGTGCCCATGGACCGGCTGAGCTGACACGATCGACCAAGGCAGTGGGTGAGTGTGTCGGATAGCCGCGTCTATGGGCTGACTCATCTACCACGGATCAGCTTTCTGGGGGGAGGCCGCACCTCGCGGGTGGCGGTCAGGACCCCAGGGGACTAGTCCAGGGTCCTCGCGATCGGCCATCAGAGGCCGGTTGAGCCGTGCATGATTGACGACGGATCGTAATCACGCTGGGTCTGACGTCGGTGAGCGCGGCGGCGACCCCGACGATGGTGCCCACGGGGAAGCATGGGGGCGCGAGAAGGCCGGGATCGTCATCGTGGACGTGAGTGTCCCGGCGCTGGAGGACGTCGACGCACCTCCGTGCCCACCCTGCTCGCGGCGGTAGCCGAGCCTCCCTCACGGCGGTAGGCGGGCCTCCCCGGCGACCGAGCCGGTCGTGAGCGGCCCCGCCGGTGGGCCAGCGGCCGCCTGCAACCAGGTCAGTACCGCCAGCACCCGGCGGTTGTCGGCATCTCCGGAACGCAGGCCCAGCTTCAGGAAGATTTTCGCGATGTGAGCCTCGACGGTCTTCAGGCTGACGTGCGTCTGCTTGGCAATGCCGGCATTGGAACGGCCCTGCGCCATCAGGTCGAGGATGAGGCGTTCACGGTCGGACAGCGTATGGGTTCGATCGATATCGCGGGTACGGTGCAGTGCTCGTGTCGTGACGCCGGCGTCGATCACGGCTTCGCCGTTCGCCAGTCGGAGGAGCACCTGCTGCAGCGCGGTCCGGTCGGCGATGTTGTCCTTTCGCATGTATCCGAGACCGGCGGCTCCATTCGCGAACAGGCCCGAAGTAAAGGGATCGTCGTCGTGCGCTGTTACGACGAGCACCCCCATTCGCGGCTGGGACGCCTTCAGCGCGAGCGCGGTGACGACGCCTTCGTTGGTGCGTGTCGGCGGCATGCGCATGTCCACGATCGCCACGTCGGGCGGGTCCGTCAGGGCGGCGGCCAGCAGTTCCTCACCGGTGGCAGTAGAGCCGGTGACGTCGACACCGATGCTGGTCAGGAGCAGACCGAGTGCCTCCCGGATGACACCACTGTCCTCGGCGATCGCCACCCGCATCGGCTTCGGAGGCACAGGTGGTTTCTCGCTTTCGACGTGTGGGACGGGCTGAGCGGTGCGGGCGGTCGCGGCCGTCGCCGCCCAGGGCCGTCGCGCGGTCCAGTCTCGCATCCGGATCCGGCACACGCGGCGATCCGGGCCCTCGGACCAGATCGCCCGCGGGGAACGCCGCCGCGACAAGCGCGAACCCGACAAAAGTGGTCAGAACGCCGGCCAAACGGTAGATCTGAATCATGCGAGCTGGGGCCGGCGTGGAGATGCGGTCGCGTCGGCTCCGGCTAGCCGGCACCGTGCTCGCCACCGCCGTGCTTACCGTCGCGGTGACAACCGAAGCCAGCTGGCCCTATTGGTCGGCCCGTCCGCTGATGGCGGCCGTGAACGTCACCGTCGGTACGTCCATATCGGTGGCCGGCGTGGTGGCCCTGACCAGCGCCACCACGCGGCGTCACGGTCTGCTTTTCACCACGGCGGGGCTGTCATTGGCGCTGTCCTGGCTCATGGCCTGGAACGTCGGTGCTCTGCCGGTGCTCGCGACGTTCGCCTGGTGCCTTTACTGGCTCACTTTCCTCTGGGGCGTGCTGACCTACCCCACCGATCGGCTCCCTTCACGATGGGATCGGATTTTCGTCGCTCTGCTGGCGGCGGACCTCTTTGGTGGTCAGATCGCGATCACGGTGACGTCGCGTCCAAGCTGGAACGGGTTCTCTCCCGCCGCCATCTGGCCGGCGCTACTGGCCGACCGGGAAGCGTTCGAGCGGGTGTACCAGGTTGTCGCCGCGTGCGACGTCACGCTCATAACGATGTTCGTCGTGCTCACCGTACGTAGCTTCCGTGCGATGAGAGGACTCGAACGACGCCTCGCCGGTCCGGTGCTGCTGTCGGCGGGTCCGGCCGCCATGGCCGCCATGGCCGCCATGATTACGCGCGGATACCAGGCCACGTACGTGAGCCTGGCCGACACCCTCGACACACTGGCAGTGCAGGGCGCCGCGTCCAGCGTCGCCCCGCTGGCCCTGGTCAGTGTGACGATCCACCGGCACTACACCGCGGCGAGCGCCGCGGACCGCCTCGGAGAGCTGGTGCGAACGCCGACGGTCGCCGCCGTCCGGGCCGGCCTGCGGACGGTGCTGCGCGACGACACCCTGGAGATCCACTACTGGGACCCGCGGCACGAGCGGCTCGACCCAGTCACCGGTCAGCTCGTCGCGGGTCGGGCCGCCAGCCGCCGGGGCGCACCCGACGAGGCGGGCTGGCACCAGAACAGCGCGGCTCGGCCGTCCGAGCCGCCCAGCGGGTCCCACCAGAGGCCGGAGCCGAAACGGGACGAAGTCCGCTGGCTCGTCGACGTCCGTTCCCCGCAGGACGGGATCGTCGCGACGATCAGCGTGGATCCAGCGCTCCGTCGCCACGGCGTGCTGGTCGACGCCGCGATCTCGACGATCATGCTCGCGCTGGAGAATGCACAGCTGCAGTCCGCTCTCCAGACGGAGCTCACCCGCCTGGCGGACGCGAGGCGGCGGACCGCGGACGCGGCGGCGCGGGAGCGGGCCCGGATCGAGCGGGAGCTCCACGATGGGCTCCAGCAACGGCTGATCGCTCTGACCATGACGACCAGTGTTCTCGAGGGCATGGTCACCGATCCCGCGGACGCGGACATCCTGCGGGAGATGCGTCACCGGCTACGTGCGGCGACCGGCTGGTTGCGTGCCATCGGCCAGGGGCTACACCCCGTCGAACTGGGCCGGGACGGGTTGCGCGTCGCGCTCGAGCAGGCTGCCGGTTCAATGGCCCTCCCGGTGGTGTTTCGCATCAGTGACCGGCGGTACCGCCCGGGCGTCGAGCTCGCCATGTACCTGGCCCTGACCGCGGTACTGGACGATCTCGCCCTGCGGGCCCCACAGGACGAGCCCGATCTGGACCGAGCCGGCTTCGACGACCTCGGTCTCAGGCCACCGGGGTACGTGCGCATCGACGTCCGGGTCGCCGGCACCGAGCTCGTGGGCGACATCGTGTGGGCGGCTCCCGCCGCGATGGACCGTCCCGCCAGCCGCGAGCGTCCGAATGGTTTCCACGAGGGTGAGCTGGGGGTGGCGGCCGACCGCATTCGCGCGCTCGGCGGCAGCGTGACGCGCTTCGCCCGACCTCGGCGCGGCGTCGGCGTCCAGGTGCGTGTTCCGTGCGCGTGAGGCAGGCGCATTGGGCGACCGCGGCCCCACCCGCGACACCGGCGGAGGCGGCGCGGGCGCAGGCGCAGGCGCAGGCACGACGGGCCGTTCGAGAGGGATGGCCAGCGGGGGCGCGACCGTCGGATCCCGTCGCGCCGCCAGCCGGCCAGCGACACCGGTTCGGCGGGGCGGTGGCCGCCGTGGCCGCCGTGCTTGGCCTCCTGGCGGGTTGGCCGTTCTGGTCCGATCATCCGGCGCTCGCCGTCGTGAACGCCCTGAACATGGCGGCACTCGTCCTCTCAGCCCGCTGTCTGTCCGCCCGGTCCCGTGTGCTGGGCTTCCTGCTCCTGGCCACAGGTGTCTGCTGGTCCCTGTCGTGGCTGATGAGCTGGGACGCCGGACCCGCTCCGCTGGCCGGGTTCCTGATCCAGCCGTTGTGCTGGTTCTTCCAGGCCTGGCTGGTGCTGACCTATCCCGACGGGCGGATACTCGGCCGGCTCGACACGGCGGTCGTCACCGCCAGCGGGCCGGCTCTCGTTGGCGGCCACATCCTGATCGTGGTGACCTCGCGCCCCGAGTGGAACGGTTTCGACCCTGACACCTACTGGCCGAGACCGGCGCTGATCTCGCTCCGGCTGTTCCACCCGCTGCTGGTAGCCGTCGCCGGAGGATGCGTCCTGCTCTGCATCGTGATCACTATGCTGGCGCTCCGTCGACGCCTGGATCACGTTCACGGTCTCGACCGAGTCGTGTTCGTTCCGGTACTGCTCGCGACCGGTCTCGCCGGATTCGGTACCGCACTGGTCGTCACGGATCCCATCCGCCCATCCCAGCTGGACGGGCTGCCGCATGGCTTCGCGCTGCAAGGCGGGGCACTGGCCGTCGGACCGGCCGCGCTGCTCGTCGCCACGGCCTACCTGCGCCTCGCACTCCCGTCGCGGGCACAACGGTTGCTGCGGCAGACCCACCCACCGACGGCGACCACCACGAGGACGACGCTGCGTGCCGTCCTGCGCGACCCGTCGCTCGATGTCTACCTCTGGCTCACGGACGAGAACCGGTACGTCGACGTCGACGGCGAGCCCGCTCCCGACAAGGTCGTCCTCGGTTCCCGAACACCAGCGACCGGCCTCGGTGCCGCATCCAGCCACCGTCACAAGCCCAGGTCGATCGCGACCATCGGCGCGCGAACGCCATCCGGCGGGCGCTGGCGAGTCGCAGTCCCCGTATCCGGTCCAGAGCCGGTCGCGCTGATCGACTGCGACCAACGCCTGCGCGGCCACGAGGTCGCCGTCCTTTCTATCCTGACGACCAGTACCCCCTGGCTGCGCAACATCGCATTGCAGAGCGGGTTGCAGGCGAGACTGGCGCAGACGGCACAGGCCAACCAGCGGGTGGCCGACGCCGAAGCCGACGAGCGTCGCCGGCTCGAACGAGACCTTGCCACCGGCCTGGCCAGCCGACTCGCCGACCTTGACGCGCTGGCGGTCCGGTTGGCCGAATCATCGTCCGCTCCGGCGGCTGGGCGCCTGGTCGCCGACATCCGCGACGGTATCCGCGCGGTCGGGGACGAGGCCCGGGACGTCGCCCGCGGTCTGCATCCGGTCGAACTCAGTGAGGTCGGCCTGCGGGCGGCGGTGCTGGCCGTGGGAACCCGGCTGGGCCTTCGGCCGCGGATGGACGCTGACGAACCGACGCTCGCGCCCGCCACCGAGCGGCTGATGTACTTCGCACTGCTTGAAGGCCTGACCAACGCCGCCAAACACGCCGCGACCGACGCCGTGCGGGTGCGGGTCCACGTGACGACAGGTCGCCTGGTCGGGGAGGTCGCCGACGACGGCCGCGGCGGCGCTCACATCCCCCCTGGCGGGGGACTCGCCGGCCTTCAGGAGCGGGTGACGGCCGCCGGTGGCTCGCTATCCCTGCGTAGCGCGGCGGGGAGTGGAACCAGCCTCATCATCTCCCTGCCGCTGAACTCGGTCGGCGCGGCCATGATCTAGGGTTTCCCCTAATAGTCCGAGATGTTCATTTCCTGTATCTTTGCATCGTCATCCTGGGTATTAAGGCGCCCCCGACGGAGACGAGGTAAATTGCGGGAATTTAAGAAGATCGCGGTTGTCATGTTCGGATTCATCATGCTCGCCATCGTCTCGTTGACCCTGGCCGCACCCGCGCAGGCGATCCCACAGAACTGCACTGCCCGGATCGGTACCAGCGGCTCGACCGGGTACGGCACATCGATCTGCAAGACGGGCACCGGGAACCATCGGGTCAGGGTGACCTGCAGGTTGGGGAGTACCACGACCACCTACCTGCGCTACGGGCCGTGGACTGGCATTCCCAACCCCTCGACCGTGTACTGCAACACGGGCGACAGAGCGACCGCGGCCATCTACCAATTCCTGAAGTACACCTAGATCCAGCACGTCCGTCACATCCTTCACGGCCATCACATCCTTGAGGAACTGAGGTGTCATGCGAGGACAGACGCTGCGACGCATTACGATCGGCGCCGCCGGGCCGGTGGCGCTGGCCGTCGGCTCCACCGCCATGATCAGCCCAGCCTGGGCGGAATCGGGGCCGCCGCCGGCAAACACGCCGGCCACCGAGGTGGCTTTCAGGGATACCTGCAATCTCAAGTCATTCAAGCCTGTCGAAGAACCAGCGGGCACCTTCCACGTCCACGGGTATGCTGGGGTAGTCTGTGCCTCACTGGGTGAGATCTCCTTCAGCGCGACGATCGTCGTTAAGAAGCAGGCGGTGAACGGCGACTGGGTGGACTTCTCATCGGGCAGCTACACCGGCCACGCGGGAGCCCTCAATCATCTTTCCTGGTACGAGTTCCAGAACTATGACTGCTCCGGGTTGGACGTCGGTCCCTGGAACTTCCAAACTTCGGTGATCGCGACTTCTGGGTCCATAACCCGAGGCGCGGTCTCCCCGGTGGCCTCCATTTACTGCGGCCTGCACTAGTAACATCCTTAACTGTGCGTGACCGGCGCGACTGGTAGTCGACGCGCCCGACGATCCTGAGGTCGAGGGCCGGGGACAGTGCTGCCCCCGGCCCTCGCGGGCCCAGTTTCCGTATCGGAGGACCGATGCTTACCAAGGACGACTTCGAGGATCTGGTCAGTAGACGGACTGGGGTGCCGCGGGCCAGGTTGACCGGTGGATCGAGGCTGGATGCCGACCTGGGACTGGACTCGTTCGGACTGCTGGAACTGGCCGGGGGAATCGCCGAGCTCGGGGTGGATCTGGGCGAGCGGGAGTGGCTTTCGTCCACCACGGTCGGCGAGCTTTACGATCACTATCTCGATCGTTCCAAGGCCGTCACCGGTTCGCTGCCCGCGGCAGTAGCGGATCTTGGTGCGACGGACAATGATGTGTCGCCTGTCCGCCTGGAAGGAAAGTACTTTCGGTTGACGCCGGTACTGCCGCAGGCGACGCCGTTTCTCTACAGCCTGTCGGTCAGCCCGGATATCGGGTTCCGCTGGCGTTATCGCGGGTCGGTGCCGGCGTACCAGCAGTTCGAGCAGGAACTCTGGCAGGGCATGCTCGCGCAGTTTCTGGTCGAGTCGATCGAGACGAGCCAGCCGGCCGGGCACGTGATCTGCTACAACCCGGACCTCAACCTCGGTCACGCCTACGTCGGCGCCGTGATGGCCGGCCAGTATCTGGGCACGGGCCTCGCCGCCGAGCCGGTCCGGCTGTTCATCAACTACCTGTTCGACGTCTGGCCACTTCGCAAGCTCTACCTGGAACTGCCGGAGTTCAACTTCACCCAGTTCGCCAGCGCGGCGGGCCGGGCGCTACACATCGAGGCTCGGCTACGCGACCACGACTACTACCAAGGCCGCCGCTGGGACCGTCTGACCCTCGCCGCCTACCGACCCGGCGAGGAACCGGCAGCCACCGACGAGTTCACCCGCTAGACCTCCAGGTCGTCTCGCTGGCGCGCCGTCCTGTCGCGGCTCTCCTGTCAGAAGGGGTGAGGTAAGCCTGTGGTTGGTCTGTTGGACGGAATCGCCAAGGCAAGGTACGGGCCGGGCCGAGTGGTGTTTCTCGGGCCGGATGCAGACATCGACGTCGGCTGGTCGGAATTCTTCGAGAAGGCGGAGCGGGTAGCGGCCTGGCTGCAGAACGCCCGTGGCGTCGGACCGGGCGGCCGGGTCGCGGTCGTGGCGTTGCCGTCGCCTGCGGTGGTCTCCGCGCTGGTCGCGACGTGGATGGCCGGAGCGAGCGTGACGTGCCTGCCGACGCCGGCACGGTCGACGGACATGGCGACCTATTTCGAGCAGACCCGCGACCGGATCGCGGCACTGGGTGACCCGCTCGTCCTCCTGGGCCCTCCCTATCAGGCGCTGGCCGGCGTGGTAGCCGAGGGCGGTGCCCGAGTCGAGATGTTGTCCGATGTGCTGGCCGCGGAGGAAGTCGGTGTGTGGAAGACACCGGACCTGTCCGACGAGGACTCGGCGATCCTCCAGTTCACCAGCGGCACGACCTCCGCGCCGAAGATCGTCAGGGTCAGTCATGGGAACCTCGCGGCGAACATCGCGGCGATCCGGGAACGGATCCGCCACGACGAGGTGCACGGCAGGCTGCTGACCTGGCTGCCGCTTTCCCACGACATGGGCCTGATCGGTGCGTTGGCGGTCCAGCTGACCTGCGGGCACTGCGATGTGCTGGTCGGTTCGCCGACGGACTATCTGGCGGCGCCGTCGTCGTGGATGCGTAACGCGGCCCGCTACCAGGCGACGGTGCTGATGGGCCCGGCGTCGGCCTACGCCTTGGCTGGCAGGCTGCTGACCGTTGGGCCGACGCTGGACCTGTCGTCGGTCAAGGTGGCGCTTTGTGGCGGCGAACCGATCGAGCCGGCGGCGATCGAGGGCTTCCTGGATGCCGCCGCGCGGCATGGTTTCCGGCGGGAGGCTTTCCTGCCTGCCTACGGCCTGGCCGAGGCGACCCTTGCCGTCGCCATGCCGGGCCCGTACCAGGGTCTGCGCGTGGATGAGATCGACCCCGACGCGCTCGCCAACAAGGGACACGCGGTTCCCGTCGCCGACGGCGGCCGGGCCCGCCGGTTCGTGCGCCTCGGACGGCCCGTCCCCGGCACCCGGATCCGGATCGTCGACCCGGACACGAGCGCGGACTGCCCGCAGCGGGTCGTCGGCGAGGTCCACGTCTGGGGTCCATCCGTTGCCGGATACCTCGACGACGAGGATGCCGAAGAGGGCCATCAGGTCAGACATGGCGGAGACGGCTGGCTGGCGACCGGGGACCTGGGCTACCTCGCCGGCGGCGAGCTGGTCGTCTGCGGACGTGCCAAGGACCTGATCATCAGTGGCGGGCGGAACATCCACCCCGAGGAAATCGAACAGGCCGCCGTACCCGTGCCAGGTGTCCGCCCGGGCAACGTCGTCGCCTTCGCGACCCGCCGTCACGGCTCGGGAACCGACAGCGTCACGGTTGTGTTCGAGCTCCGGCCCGGCCACGACGAGGCCGTCGTTCGGGAGCAGGTCACCGCGGCCGTGCTCGCCGCCGTTGGCGTCCGGCCGGCCGCTGTCCACGCGCTGTCACCGGGATCGGTCCCGAAGACACCGTCCGGGAAGCTGCGGCGCGCCGAAGCCGCGCGGCTGTGGGGAGAACAACAGTGACCGGGAAAACAGCGAGTGGTGGAACCGTCACCCGCCAGGAGGCCCCCGCTCTCGGTGCCGACATCACCCAGCAGACGGCCCAAGCCGTCGCCGCCGCCGCCGGCCGAGTCCATGAGGCCTGGACCGCCCGTGACACCGACCGCCGGGTCGCCCTGCTCGCCGAGGCCTGCGCCGAGGATGTCGCCTACGCCAACCCGGTCAAGAGCTGCGTCGGCGTCCAGGCCCTCGCCGCGCTGATCTCCGAGCTGACCGCCACCTACCCCGGCTACCTGCCGGTCCGCACCTCCGGCGTCGATGCCCACCACGACGCCGCCCGCTACGAGTGGGCGCTACGCGACCGCGCTGGCCAGGCCGTCCTCGGCGGCCTCGAGATCGTCCGTTTCACCCCCGAGGCCCGGCTGACCTCGATCGTCTCGTTCGTCGGCCAGCCGCCGACGATCCGTTACACCTACCAGGCGTAAGGCCATGATCCTCGTCGAGGCCGGCCTCTCGGCGGCGCTTACCACCGGGGCGCAGTCGCCTTGGGTGTGGCCGTCGAGCCGCCGTTTCCGCGACGCCAGCCCGCAGGACAAGCTCGCCTACCTGGCCAAGCTGCGCGATGACCCGAAGCTTGTGCGCTTCGACGAGCCGCGGATCCCTGGCCTGTCCCATGGCAACGGCTACTGGGCACTGACCCGTCACGCCGACGTCGTCGAGGTCTCCCGCCGCCCCGGCGACTTCTGCTCCAGCCACGGCGCCCTGTGGATCAACGACCTGAGCCAGGACTTCAACGAGTTCTTCGGCTCGATCATCAACATGGACGCCCCCCGCCACAGCCGCCTGCGGCGCATCGTCGCCGCCGCCTTCACCCCACGGGCCGTGCGCGGCCTGCGCGATTACATCGACCGGGCCGCCGCCGACACCGTCATCGCCGCCGCGACCCGCCAGGACATCGACATCGTCGCCGACCTCGCCACACCGTTCACACTGACCGTGATCTGCGACCTGCTCGGCGTCCCGGAAAGCCACCGCGCCGCCCTGCTCGCCGCCTCCAACGTGATCGTGTCCGGCGGCGATCCCGACCTGGTCCCCGACCAGCAGGACCCCGTCCGTGCCTTCCTCGACGCGGGCACCTTCCTGGCCACCCTCGCCACCGACCTCGCCGAACACCGCCACCACCACCCCACAGACGACCTGCTCACCGCCCTGGTCCACGCCGAGGTCGACGGAGAACGCCTGACCACCCACGACATCGCCGCGTTCTTCACCCTTCTTGCCTTCGCCGGCCAGGAGACAACCCGCAACGCCATCGCCCTGGGTCTCCACGCCCTGCACACCCACCCGGATGCCCGCGCCGCCTGGGCCGCCGACTTCGACCGGCTCGCCCCCACCGCCGTCGAAGAGCTCATCCGCTACACCAGCCCCGTCGCCCTCATGCGTCGCACCGTCACCCGCGACACCACCCTGAACGGCCACCCACTCGCCACCGGGGACAAGGTCGTCCTCTACTACGCCGCCGCCAACCACGACCCCGCCGTCTTCACCAACCCCGACCAGCTCGATCTCACCCGCTCGCCCAACCCCCACCTCGGCCTCGGCGGACCGGGCCCCCACTACTGCCTCGGAGCGCCCCTCGCCCGAGCCGAGATCACCGCCATGTTCCGCGAGATCTTCCACCACCTCCCAGACCTGACCATCACCAGCGAGCCCGAGTACCTCCGCTCCACCTCCGTCAACGCCCTCAAGACCCTCACCGCCGCAACCTCGACGAGACCGCGCCCGCTCCCTGATCGGCGGTGATCATGACCTCGGATCTCCAACGCCTACTTGGCACCCTGCTCAGCGAGATGCCTCCCCCATCCGTGCAGGCGGACTTCGCCGAACAGGTGCGCAGGCGCGCTCGCCGACGACGCCGACGTGCCATGACAGCCATGGCTGCGCTCATGGCCTCGGCCCCGGCCACTGTCTGGGCCACCCAACTGCGTCGTCGGCCGCCCGACAGCCACACGGCGATCCGCTGAATCAATCCCGAGGCGCGCTTCGAAGCGTGGCGGCGTGGGACCTGGGGGCTGTCTTCGCTTGTCCTGCTACGGCCATTTCAGGCGTGTGCGTGTGACCACTGGTTGTGTCGACGGGTGAGCGTGGGGGTGCGTCGGCGGGCCCGGCCACCTCGGTCGAGGACTCATACGGTGCCGGGGATGCTCAGCTCTCGCCGCAGAACAGGCGTGTCATCGCATACCTGCCAGCGGGTCAGGAGACCCTGGTCGGCTTCGGCGATCCAGATGACGTTGAGGTTGAGCTCGTCATCGTCCGCGAGGTTGAGGTGCGATCCGGTCGTGTTCCCGAGAACGGCGACACGGTCCGTCTTGGCAGTCAGGAAGCGCGGGTAGATCACGTACCGCGGAAAGGCGGTGAAGTAGCCCCGCCAGGCGTCGACATTGGCGTCCCGGCCGACGATCGGAGGTTCGTCGAGCACCACGAGGCAGTGATCTGGGTGCATCAGATCGGCGAGCCCCGCGAGGTCCATCTGGTTGACGCGGTCGATGAAACTGAGGGTGGTCGCCAAGGCCGGCAAGGGCCGTCGTGCCATGGCCATGATCGTCGCATGTCGGGTCCGCGGGTCGCAAACTCGTCGAGGGGGTGGGTAGGAGCCTGCGCAGGGTCCCTTCCCTTCCCATCTGCCTGTCCTGGGTTCGCTTGGCTGGGCAGGGTCGGCTGGGCCGGGCGGCACGGGACTGGGGAGCCCGTGCCGCCCGGCCTGGCATTGGGTCAGGTCACTGCTTGAGGAGTGAACCGCAGGAGAGCTTGGTCGGGACGGCGTAGGTCTTGCCCGTCAGCTGGACGATCGAGGCGCACGGCACGCCGATGAAGTGGTTCAGCGGGTAGCGGGCCTCCGGCAGCGCTCCCTCGACGGAGTTCGAGTAGTTGTTGTTGAGCAGTTTCAGCAGCGCGTCGACCGTCAGGTTCGGGCCCACCTTGGTGGCCGCGGTGACGAACATGTCGGCGGCCCAGTAGCCGGCCATGGCCGGCAGGCTGGTGGCCTGGTCGGGCGCGTATTTCTTGAAGTCGGCGACGAGCTGTTGGACGGCGGTTGACGAGGTGTCCTCACCGGGCGACCACTGCAGCAGCGTGTAGGAGCCGGCGAGGCCGTCGAAACCGGCCAGCCGCGGGTCGTAGCCGACCGCGTTGAGGAACTTCCCCTTGTAGCCGGCGGCGACGAACGCCTGGGTGAGCTTCACCGTGGTCGCGAAGTCGGTGACCGGGAGGATGACGTCCGGCGGGGCGCCCTTGTTGGACTGCATCACGGCCGACACGATCGCGGTCGTGTCGGAGAGACCGGAGTCCGGGATCGGGTTCTCCGAGTACGAGACGTCGATGCCGACGGATTTGATCTGCTTGTTCAGGCTGCCCAGGCCGGCGCGGGCCGAGTCGTCGTCCTGGCCGATCAGTGCGGTCGTCTTCCCGCTGACGTCGCCGTTGAACATGCCCTTGAGCATCAGGCCATAGGTGTTCGACGAGACGTCCTTCAGCGTGGGCAGCAGGCAGCCGGTGATGCCGAAGCCGATCGACGTGCCGCAGAAGGCGGTGTTGAAGCCCCAGCCGAAGAAGGGCACCGTGTCGGCGCAGAACGTGTCGAGGTAGTTGGAGCGGGAGGCCATCACGGGGACTGCGGCGAAGACCTGCTCCTGCTGGGCGAGGACCTTGGCCTGCGAGCCGTTGCGGCCCGGGTCGTTGCCGTCGTCGAGCATGCCGACGAAGTCGACCTTCCGGCCGTTGATGCCGCCGGAGTCGTTGGCCCGTTGGAACCGCACCTTCGCGCCGATGTCGCTGCCGCTCATCGTGCTGCCGTTCGGGCTGGTCAGGTAGCCGAGGCCGCCGACCTTGATGGAGGTGGCGGTGACGCCGCGGGTCGGGTTCGAGGCCGTCTGCGCGCACTTCAGGGTGGACACCGGCGGTTTCCAGCCACCGTCGCTCCAGTCGGTCGGCGGCCCCGGGGTGACGTCGTTGGCGGCGACGGTCGGCGCGCCCGGTTGCGCGGTGCCGTCGTCGCCACCGCCGCACGCGACCAGGCTGGTCGCGAGCGCGGCCGTGAACGCGACGGCCGTGACTAATCGTGAGGCCCGCATGGGCGAACACCTTTCTTGCGCTGACGTCGTGCCGGCAGGGCGCAGACGTGGGCTGGAATGGGCTGGCGCGGCTGAGGCGACTGAGACGGCGACCTGCCGAGATCCGGGCCGCTGTGACGAGAACGTACCGACCGTGTCCGATACGTGATGATTTCGGGTCGCGTTGGAGGTACGGAGCCGGTGGTATCACCCAGTGTCATCGGGCGCCGTCAATCTGATACTGAATATCTTATCCAAACGTGGCTCACGTCACAAGCGCTTGCGTGACGAGCGTCTGTCCTGGCCTTGGCCGGCGCGGCGCCGCGCCGGCCAAGGCGCGGGGCCGCTGTCGGCCAGGTCTTGCGTTGCGGGTGGTCTGACGGTTGGGTAGAACGCGTTCTACCTGAGTTGGGCGGTGCTCCCTCGGGTAACGGGTGGTGCTCCCGCAGGTAGGACGTCACGGGCGGACGCGACGGCAGAGGGGTGCGCTGTGAAGGACTTCGCCGGCAGGGTCGCGGTGGTGACGGGCGCCGGCCAGGGGATTGGCCGTGCCCTCGTCGAACGCTTCTGCGCCGAGGGCATGAAGGTTGTCGTAGCCGACGTCGTGCCCGATCTGGTCGACAAGACCACCGCCGAACTTCGCGCCGCCGGCAGCGAGGTGACCGGCGTCGTCACGGACGTGACCTCGCTTGAGTCCGTCGAGGCCTTGCGAGACGCGGCTCTGGGCGCCTACGGGGCCGTGCACGTCCTGTGCAACAACGCGGGCATCGGCTCCGGCTCGGAGGGGCGGATCTGGGAGCACCACGTCAACGACTGGCGATGGTCGTTCGACGTCAACGTGCTGGGCGTCGTCAACGGCATCCGCGCCTTCACTCAAGCGATGATCGACCAGGGCGTCGAGGGGCACATCGTCAACACCACGTCGGGCAACGGCGGTTTCACCCCGCTCATCAACAGCGCGGTCTACGCGGCGACGAAGGCCGCGGTCACGACGATCACCGAGTGCCTGTGGGGGCAGCTGCGTGAGGCGGGCGCCCTGGTCGGTGCCTCGTTGCTCTACCCGTCGACCGTCACCCCCGGCCTGCTCAACACGGGGATCTGGCGTCCCGGCGCGAACCGGCCCGACCGGTACGACCGGCCAGGCGCCCCGCCGAAGGAGGGGCGTGACTCGCTGGGGGCTTTCCAGGCGCGCATGGACGCGGCCGGCCTGCCGGTCACGTTCGCGCCGCTGTCCGAGGTCGCCGACCTGTGCCTGGCGGGCATCCGCGCCGAGACCTTCTGGATCACCGTGCCGAGCGACGCGCAGAACACGAAGATCCTCGCCCGCGCCCACTCCCAGGTCGAGCGCACCGAGCCGACCTACCTGCTCGAAGCCAACCTGATGACCGGCCGCCCCGCCGGGGGCAAGCCGGCGTCGTGAACACCCGACCAGCGCCACTTCCACCCACCCGCCCGACACGTTGATCGTCGCGGCCGTGTCGTCGCGGTTGCGGATCCGGCGACATCACAACCGCCACCACACGTTCGCGACGATCATGCGTGATCGTCGCCAGCCCAGCCCAGCCCGGTCCAACCAGCGTAGGAGGACGTCGGTGGTAGCGATCCTTGGCCAGTACTGCATCAACGTGTCGGATCTGGAGCGCTCGGTGGCGTTCTGGGAGGGCGTCGTCGGCATTCCCGTCGTCAGTCGCACCGAGATCGAGACGGCGCGCGAGGCGGTCATCCAGTCACCCCACGGCGGGAGCCGGATGCAGCTCGCCCAGCAGCTCGCCCAGGCCGGCCCGGTCGACATGGGCACCGCGATCTGGAAGCTCTACGTGAACACCGACGACTGCGCCGCGCTGTTCGAGAAGACCGTCGCGGCCGGCTGCGAGGTCGTCGCCGCGCCGGCCCGTCTCGACCGGTGGCCCGTCACCGTCGCCTTCGTCAAGGACCTCGACGGCTACCTCCTGGAGCTCATCGAATATCACCAGGGCACCCCCGCCACGGTCCCCGACCCCAAGAAGCTGGAGACCTGAGACCCGAGGCCCGAGGCCTGAGGCCTGAGGCCTGATCCCGCCTGGTTCGGTCCACCGGATCGGGAGAAACGTGCACACAAAGGCCAGCTCGCTCAATACTGGAACCGGTTCTAGTCAGGGCGCGGCCAGGCCGCGCGTCAGGGAGGTGCCCGCATGTCTCAGGGGAGCCAGCTGCGCCGGTTCGAGGGCCGCGCCGCGCTCGTCACCGGTGCCGCGTCCGGGATCGGCCACGCGGTGGCACTACGGCTGGCCGCCGAGGGCGCGTCGGTGTTCGCCTGCGACATCGACGCGGCGGGCCTGGACGCGCTGGCCAAGGAGGAGCCGGAGGGGGGCGGCCGGATCGTCACCAGGGTCACCGACGTGCGGGAGAGTGGCGAATGCCGCGCCGCCGTCGCGGACGCGGTCGCGGAGTTCGGCCGCCTCGACGTTCTCGGCAACGTCGCCGGGATCCTGCGCACGGGCCACGTCACGGACGTGACCGAGGACGAGTACCGGCTGTTGTTCGCGGTCAACACCGACGCCTACTTCTTCTTCGCACAGGCCGCCATCCCGCACCTGCTGACGACCAAGGGCAACATCGTCAACATCGCCTCGAACTCGGGCCTGATGGGCGGTGCCTACACCGTCCTGTACTGCATGACCAAGGGCGCGGTCGTCCAGCTCACCCGCGCGCTGGCGATGGAGTTCCTCAAGAAGAAGATCCGCATCAACGCGATCGCGCCCGGCGGCACCGAGACGGCGCTGGTCGCCGGCACGACGTTCCCCGACGACGTCGACTACGACCTCGTCGGCCGCTACATGGTCCCGCGCCCGATGGCCAAGCCCGACGACATCGCCAAGCTGTTCGCCTTCGTCGCCAGCGACGACGGTCGCAACATCCACGGCGCGATCCTCTCCACCGACGGCGGTGTCACCGCGGGCTGACGCGCCAGGCGGCTCCCGTCCCAGCCCTGTCCGACATCTGTGATCTTGGATCCGCCGCCGGATCGATCGGATCGATCGTGGACATACGATCGCCGCGCTCGGTCGTGTCGGGAATGCGTTGGTGGCTCCTCCTTGGTTCTTCGGTGTCGTCATCCCGCCGTGTCGCGTTTTCGGCTGACGATCCGCCCGCCTGTCGGGTCGGGCCGGATCGCAATGAGGAAACGGGCGCCGCAAGACGGTGAAACGGTCCATTCGGATTTTGCTCGCAGGCCGGACGGTTCCGGCGAAGGGGAGAAACCGCTGGTCGTGGAGCTAGTGGGCGCCGGTCGCGAGAGCCCCGGTCGCGAGCGCGTCGGTCGGCCGGGGCCGGGCGCCGCAGGCTTCCTGGGGGGTTGTGCAGCCGCGCAGGGGCGGGTATAACGAGAGCAGGTGAGAGAAGCCGCCACGAGAATGGCATGGAGAAGTGGACGCGCCGAAAGGGCGTGATCCCCGCACCGTGCATCACCTAAACGCCGCTGCTGCGGCGCAGGGCGGACTTCTCTCACCTTGTTCATTTTCGCAACCCGGGCCGGCCCGGGCTCTCGGTTCTTGGGCGGCATCCGTCGTGCCGGGCACGTCGGCGCGACGTGCCCGGCACGGACCGATCGACGAGAGGACCGCGTTCAGGCCGTGAGGGGAACGGCGCGGGCTTCGGCGGCGAGCGCGGCGCGGTCGGCTTCCAGGAGGAAGCGGGCGGCGATCGCGCCGTCGAGGGACTTGTCGAAGGCGGACAGGTAGGAGTCCCGGGTTGGGTACAGCGACGCGAGGGTCGCCGCGTCGAACGGGGTCGTCGAGCCGAAGAGGCTGCACAGGACGCTGCTGGAGTCGGGGGACGGGTCACCCGACAGGACCGCGACCGGGACGTCCACCGGCGGCGTGCGCACGCCGCCCCGGGCGATGCCGCGGGCGTCTCGGGCGAGGGTCGCGCCCGTGCCGGTGCCGTTCAGGACCAGCGGGTCGGCGCGCGGCGGCTGGGTGCCGTCGGTGACCCAGCGGACCAGGGCGGCGAAGGCGGCGCTGGCGACGTAGTGCTGCGGCCCGGTGTTGATGCGCCCGGGGCAGCCGAGGCCGGACGCGTCGGGGGAGCCGGTGAGGCTCGCGTCGGCGTGCGCGGTCCCGGCGACCTCCCAGGTACGCAGCTGGTCGGTGTCGTCCTGGCGGGCGACGGCGTAGCCGAGCGTCGGGCCGACGTCGGTCTCCGTCTCGAAGATGAAGACCTTCGCGTTGAGGTCGGAACGAATCCGCGCGACGGGCGGCCCGGAGCCGCCGACACCGCTCATGCCGTCCAGGCTCGCCGCCGAGCCGGCGCGGCTGTGGATGAAGAACCCGTCGTAGACGTTGGCCACCGGGTGCACGGCGTTGACATAGGTCGTCATGAAGAACGCCGACTGTGACTCGCCGGCGGCGAGCAGCCGGGCGGCGTGCGCGCCACCGAGGGCAGGCACGTCACCCGGGGCGCGCAGCGCCGCGCCCACCTGGGACAGGATGTCGAAGGCGTACCTGTCACCCGGGTGCGCCAGCGATCCGTAACGTTCGGGGTCGGTGCCCCGGATGCCGATCGCGGGCGGCGCGCCCGGGATCGGGAGCAGGCTCTTGCCGCCGACGACACCGAGCGCCTGGACGGACAGGCCGACGTAGATCGAGCCGGACCGCATCACCTCCTCGCCGAAGGACGTCCATTCGGCCGAGGTGTCGACTCCGGCGGTCTCGTTGAGCCACTCGACGACGACGGTCCCGGTGAACTCGTCGAGGTTCGCCGGCCGCCGGACGATCAGGCGGGTCTTGTAGGGGGCGGTCGTCGACGGGTTGACCCGCCAGGCTCCATCGGCGCCCAGCGCGCCCACGGCCGTGTAGGCGGTCGCCGTGCCGGCGGCGAAGTACTCCTGCTCGGCGTAGCCGTGCGCGGCCAGGTCGGGCCCGGCGCCCACCGGTTCCGAGATGGCGCCCCCGGTGGCCGGTCCGGAGAGCGCGGCCGCCGGGACGGCTGGCCGCCGCTGGGCGGCCGTGCCCTCGCTCCCTGCCGGGGCGGGGGAGTGCCCATCGCCCGGGATGGCCGACCCCGAGCAGGCGGCCGCCCCGCCGGCGACCACCGTGGCGACCGCGAACACCGCCGCCGCGTCCCGCAACCTCCTGGGACGACCGGGGCGGGCCTTCTCCGGCGGGGCCGCTTCGTAGCCGACGTGGGCGTCGGTTCGGGCGGCGAGCGGTAATGGGACCGTCATCGTTTCCTCTCGATCCGCCGAGCGGCCGGCCCGGTGGGATACGTGGTCGGCCCATAGTTGACCGTCGTGATCCACGGCGCCACCGATGCGCCACCGATGCGCCACCGATGCGTCACCGCTCCAGCCACCGGCCTGGATGGCGATCCCGCGAGCGGGTGCCCGCGCCGGAGTCCCGCCTCCGAGCCGCCACGGCCGACCTCGGGCGGACGCCGGCGACGCGGACGCCGCCTACAAGGAATTGGCAAGAAGAAAAGAACTGGTAAGAAGGATGTCCGTTATCCGACGCCCTTTCCGGCGGGCAGGTGTATTGGTGCCCAGGTCGGCCGCGTTAGCCTGATGCGACGCAGGAGACCGATTCATCCGGCGGGCCTTTTCGAGGCCGTCGCGTCATCGACTGGAAATGTTCGGTGTTCGAGAGGCGCGGGCGGAGGGCGCCGCGGCTGTCGAGAGAAGCGACTGTTTCCGGAGGAACGAAAGGTGAACGGTTCTGGAGGCAGCCTGCGACGTCGGGATGGCATTCGGCCGTCCCGCGGGTCCATGATGGGATGGTTGTCCTCATGAAATCCTGGTCAGTTCCCGCCGGCCGCGGCCCGGCGCCGGGCCGCGGCCGGCGCCGCCGGCTCGCATGGCTGGCATTTCTGGCGTCGGCGACGCTGTGCCTGGCGTTGGCCGGGGTAGCGTCCGCCGGCCAGGCGAACGCGTTTACCGCCGACCCGGGTCTGATAACCGACCCGGGCGGCGGCGGTGGCGGCATTTCCACCTTCGGCCTCAAGCGGGTCGGCAACTCCGGCTGCCTCGACGACCCGCAGAACAGCTCCAGCACCACGATCCACTACCAGGTGTACTCGTGTAACCAGACCGCCGCCCAGAAGTTCCACCTGGAGGCCGGCTCCGCACCTGGCCTCGTTCACCTCGTGCACGGAAACCTGTGCCTGGTGCCCGATGGCAACGATCCCCTCCTGCTCGTCACGCAACGGTCCTGCGGTTCCGGGGCGGAATTCGACTGGGGCTGGAACCGGCCAGGCGACGGGACCGTGTACATAACGAGTCCCTTCTACTACGGCTTCGGTCTCGAGATGTATGACAACGGGAAGGTCGGCGCGGCGTACGCCTTCTACGCCTGGACCATCGTCTAGGCGCCGGCCCGCGAGTCAACGGTGGGACGGTTGTCTTTCGTGAAATCCTCGTCAACTCCCGCCGCCCAGCGGACCGGCCGTGGCCGGCGCCGGCGGCTCACGTGGCTGGGGTTCCTGGCATCGGCGACGTTGTGCCTGGCGTTCGCCGGGATCGCTGCCGCCGGCCCGGCGAACGCCATCATCCCCACCGACCCGGGCGGCGGTGGGGGCGGCGGCCCCGTCACCTTCAGCCTCCAGCGGACTGGCTACGGCTGCCTCGACGACCCGGGAAACAGCTCCGATATCAACGTCCACTACCAGGTGTACGCCTGCAACAACAGCGCGGCGCAGAAGTTCTACCTGGCACCCGGTTCCAAACCCGGCACCTACCACCTCCTGCACGGAAGTCTGTGTCTTCAGCCCAATGCCTGGGAGGAGCCATTCTATTGGGTCCTGCAGTACACCTGCGGCTCCGGGGCGGAATTCGACTGGACGTGGACCCAGCGCGGTGACGGGACCGTCGACATACAAAGCCCCGTCTACTTCAACTATCATCTGAACATGTTCGACAACAAGAAGGTCGGCCTGGGCGGCGGCACCGCCGGTTGGCTCCCCAGGTAGAGACGCCGACATCGCCTGCCGGCGGTGTCGGGCCTGCCCCGTCCCGCGTTCGCGCGGGACGGGGCACGGCCGCGTGAACCGTAGGCCCTGAACCGTGGGCCGTGGATGAACCGTAGGCCGTGGGTGTCGCGATGCGCCCGGTCAGTCGGTGCCGGCGGCCAGGCGGGCGTCGAGCACGTCGAGCTCGGCGGTGAAGGCGGCGCGCAGCGCGGTCTTGTCGGTGTCGTCGAGCCAGGTGGCGTCGACGCCGTTGAGGACGAGCGTGCGCACGGTTTCCTGCCCATAGCCGAGCGCGGTGCACAGCTCGACGTACTCGCGGCCGATGTCGGTGTGGAACATCGTCGGGTCGTCGGAGTTGAGCATCACGTTCAGGCCGGCCGCCACCATGTCCTTGATCGGATGGGCGGTCAGGTCCGGCCATCCGTAGACGACGGCGGTCGACGTCGGGCAGCAGGTGAAGTAGATGCCCTCGTCCCGGCAGCGGCGCACGACCGTGTCGTCGGACATGATGTGGTAGCCGTGGTCGATCCGCTCGCAGCCGAGCACGTCCAGGCAGGTGGTGATGTTGACGGGCGGGGCGTCCTCGCTGGCGTGGCTCGTCAGCCGCAGGCCGCCGGCCTTCGCGGCCTGGTAGGCCAGGGCGAACTTCTCCGGCGGGTCGGGGGCCTCGGCGCCGTCCATCCCGAGCCCGATCAGCTCGTCCACCCGGTTCGCCAGCACCTCCTCGACCATCTGCCTGGCCATCTCGGGCGGGTCCTGCCGGTAGACGTCGGCGATGAGCCGGCAGCGCACCCCGAGATCGGTCTCGGCCGCCCGGATGCCGTCGACCAGGCCGCCGATGACGGTCGCCATCGGAACACCGCGCCGGGTGTGCAGCGTCGGGTTGAAGAACATCTCCCGGTAGCGCAGGTTGCCTAGCTTCACGCCGTCCTCGAGCGACTCGTAGGCGCAGCGGGCGAAGTCCGCGCGGTCGATCAGCGTCGAGGACACCATCCCGAAGATCTTCAGGAACTCGTAGATGGTGTCGTAGTCGTAGAGCCGGGCCACCTCGTCCGTAGGCAGCGCGACGTCGTGCCTGCGGGCCAGGTCGGCGAACGTCGCCGCCCGCACCGTGCCCTCGAAGTGGCAGTGCAGCTCGACCTTCGGCACCGACCGCAGGTACTCGGGGTAATCCATCGCGTGCTCGCCTCCCACACCGTCAACGCCTCGCTGTCCGCCTGGTCCGCCCGGTGGGCGACGACCGGCCGAGCCGTCGTCGGCCCTCGGCCAGCCGCCCGCCCACCGTAGGAGCCGAGCCGACCTCCCCGGTTACCAGCCGGAAACGCCCAGGTCACGGCCGCCCGGACGGGCTCGACGCCCGCGACGGGCGGCGGACCATCGACGTCCTGCTGAGGTCGCGGGCGGGTGCCCCGCGCCGAGAGACGCCCATGGCGGGACCCGGACTCGACCGGGGTTCTCGTCGGCGGCCTGTGCGCCGCTGTCCGGTTCCGGTCACCGGTCTGGTACCCCCGGGGGTATTGGGTACCGTACCCGGTGGGGTATCCAGCCTCGCGCGATGGAATCGGAACTGGGAGGTCAGTGATGGCGCAGGTGCGACTGATGGGGCAGGGCCCGGGCCTTGCCGGTGGTGACCGGCCGCCTGCCGAGGCCGATGTCGGCGCGCGAGGGCCGGATGGCGGACCCGCCCGGCCCGCCGGTCCTGGGCCGCTGGGCCGGCTCGGCACGTGGGCGGCGCGGCACCGGCGGGTCACGGTCATCGCCTGGCTGGTCGTGGTCGTCGCGCTCGGGGTGTTCGCGCCGAGGGTCGAGAAGACCCTGTCCGGCGCGGGCTGGCAGGCGAACGGATCGGAGTCGGTGGCGGTCCGCGAGGCCGCCGGCGCCGAGTTCGCCGGGGCGAACAGCGCGGCGCTCATGGTCGTCGTGCACACCACTGGACCGGTCGCCGGGCCGGATGGGCAGCGGGCGCTCGCCGCCGCCACCGACCTGCTCGAGGCCGATGAGCGGGTCTCCCAGGTCATGCCGGCGCGCGTCGCGCCGGACGGGCACACCGCCGTCCTGCTCGGCGGCGCGGCGGCTGGGACGAGCGACATGGTCCGGGCGGCGGACGACCTGAAGGACAGGCTGCGCGGCCTCGACGGGCCGGGGGTGACGGTCTCGCTGACCGGCGCGTCCGGGATGTGGTCGGACTTCAACCAGGCGAACCTGGCCGCGATGGTGCACTCCGAGATCTTCAGCTGGCCGGTGACCATGGTGATCCTGGTGGTCGCGTTCGGCTCGCTGGTCGCCGCCGGTCTGCCGCTGCTGCTCACTCTGGCCGGTCTGGTCGCCGCCGCCGGCAGCCTCACCGTGCTCGGCTCGGTGTTCGACATGTCGATCTGGGCGATGAACTTCGCGATGATGTTCGCGCTCGCCCTGGGCATCGACTACGCGCTGTTCATGGTCGTCCGGTTCCGCGCCGCGCGCTTCGGCCGCGGCGCCGACCCCGTGGCCGCGGTCGCGGAGACGATGGACACGGCCGGCAAGGCCGTCGCCTTCTCCGGGCTCACCGTGCTCGCGAGCCTGTCGGCGGTGATGCTGGTGCCCTCGCCCGCCTTCCGGTCGGTGGCCGCGGGAATCATGCTGTCAGTCGTCTTCGTCCTCGCCGCGACGCTGACCCTGCTCCCCGCGGTGCTGGCCTGGCTCGGCGACCGGGTGGACGCGCTGGCGCTGCGCTGGGTGCATGGTGGCGAGCACCGCTCGGCCCGCTTCACGGCCTGGGGCGAGCGGCTGTGGAGCCGGCCGGCCCGCTACGGCCTGCTCGCCGCCGTCGTGCTGGTGGCGCTCGCGGTGCCGGTGCTCGGCCTGCGCACCGGCATGCCGTCGATCACCGTGGTGCCGGCCGGTGACTCCTCCCGGGTCGGCTACGAGCAGGTCCAGGCCGCGTTCGGGCCGGGCGCCCCAGGCGCGCTCCAGGTCCTGGCGCCCGCGGGGGAGGCCGACCAGGTCGCGGTCGTGCTCGCGCACGACCCGGGCATCGCGGCGGCCGGGCCCGCGCTCACCTCGGCGGACGGCGGGGACGTGCTCATCGAGGCGACCCCGCGGGTCGGCCCGTCCGACCCGGCGCTCGCGGGCACCCTGGACCGCCTGCGGGCCGCGCTGCCGCCGGCGGCGCTGGTCGGGGGAGCCGCGGCGGAGAACATCGACCTGCACACGGCGCTGTCCGGCCGCACCGGCCTGGTGCTGGGCGTGGTGCTGGCGATGGGCTTCCTGCTGCTGTTGGTGGTGCTGGCCGCGCCGCTGGCCGCCGCGCTCGGCGTGGCCACGAACCTGCTGGCGACGGGCGCTGCCTTCGGGGTGGCCCGGCTGGTGTTCGCCGACGGGCACGGCGCCTCGCTGCTCGGCTTCACCTCGCAGGGCTTCATGGACGCCTGGGGTCCGATCTTCTTCTTCGCGATGATCTTTGCGATCTCGATGGACTACACCGTCTTCCTGCTGGCGTCGGCCAAGGAGCACTGGGAGCGCTCAGGCGACCCGCGGGAGGCCATGGTCGGTGGGTTGGCGCACTCCGGCCGGGTGATCTTCGCGGCCGCGGCGATGATGGTGGCGGTGTTCTTCACGTTCGCGCTGTCCGGGCCGCTGCCGCCCAAGGAGATGGGCTTCACCCTCGGTGTCGCGGTGCTGCTCGACGCGGCGCTGGTGCGCCTCGTTCTGCTGCCGGTGCTGCTGCGGGTCTTCGGCCGCGCGGCCTGGTACAGCCCGGTCTGGCTGCGTCGCGTCCTGCCCCGGGTGACGTTCGCGCACTGACCTGGCGCGCCGGGTGGGGTGGGCGCAGATGTCGGCCGCACCCGGCGGCGGGTTCGTCAGGCGGGAAGCGCGGGTTCGTCAGGCGAGCGAGAGGAAGAGCTTCTCCAGCTCGTCCTCGGTGATTTCGGCCTGCTCGCCGTTCTCGCGGGCAGCCAGGCACTGCCGCAGGTTCGTGGATATGATCTTGAAGCCGGTGCGGTCGAGGGCGCGGGACACGGCGGCGAGCTGGGTGATCACTTCTGCGCAGTCCCGCCTGTCCTCGATCATGCCGATGATGCCCCTGATCTGCCCCTCGGCTCGTCGCAGCCGCTTGATCACGTCGGCCACCGCCGCCTCGTCGGCCTGCATTCCAACGACCTCCGCTTCTTGCCGCACCGGGCATGCGCCGGGGGCCGGGCCACTGGCCCGGCCCCCGGACCTTGCTTCCAAGATACCCCTGTGGGTATAGCGGGCCCCGCTCGCGGTGGTTAGGAAGCGATGTCCACGGCGACCCGGTACGGGTTCGCGAGCTCCATCACGCGGATGGCCACCCGGTCGTCGACGCCGAGGCCGTAGTGCACGTAGCCCTCGTAGTCCCCGGACATCCGGTACTGGACGAGGGCCGGCAGCCCGCCGCCACTGCCGCTGGTGCGCAGCGTGGACACTCCGTTGTCGTTGTGCGCGGCCGCCGGGTAGAACACCACCTCGACGAAGGCCTGACCACGCAGGGGGACGACCGCGCCCTGGCCAGGGGAGACGACCTCGGTGACGTACCGGACGCTGTAGCCCGGCACCGAGCCGGTGAACTCGAAGACCAGCCGGTCGTAGGCCATCGCGCCCTCCGTGTGGTGGGCGGAACGCACCTCGACCAGCCGGGCGACCGGCACCGTCGGATGCTGGACGCTCAGCGGCTCACTCGACCAGGCGGAGACGCGCAGCACCTGGCTCGGCGGTGTCGCCGGCGCCGTCGTCGGGGGTGTGCTCGGAGAAGACGGCCGCGTCGGAACCGTCGTCGGGCTGGTCGGCGTGACCGTCGTCGGGCTCGTCGGGCTCGTCGGGCTCGTCGGGGTGACGGGCACGGTCTGCGTGGCGCTCGGCGCCGCGGACGTGGGCGGCCCGGCCGCCTCGCTCCCGCAGGCGACAAGCCCAGGAACCAGAGCAAGCACGGCCACCAGCAGGATCCTCATGGGTCGGCGCATCGTCCCCACGTCCCCACGTACCAGGCACCGTGCGCGTCCGCCGCCCAGGCGGCGGATCGTCCAGATCGTGGTGCCATTTCCAGTGTTCCCCGCCCGTCTCTCGTCGCGGGGGGCCGAACCGCTCCTCTCGCCACGCCGATCGGTCCACTGCCGCGTGCCAACCGGCGGGTCCGGTGCTCCCGCCTGCCTGTCGCGGGTGCGGGCCTCGCACCGATCCGACCGCGGCCTGAGCCGGCCCCTTCGAGATGCGCCTGACCGAACGGGCCTGAACAGGGCCGAGATTGGCGAGGCGTGGTCGGCCCCAGGCTGTTTCGCCGGCGGCCGCGGTGCGGGACGATGCCTTTCGGGCGGACGCCGGTTCCCACGGTCCGGTGCCAGCCGTACCGCCAGTCACCGGTCATCCGAGAGGAGCTGGTCGCGATGAGGGCCGTGCCCGGCCCCAGGCCGCGCGACGAGCGCCAGGCCACGCGGCCTTCGGCCTCGGAGGCAGACGCGAACCCGCGATTATCCGAGGCGACCGCGCCCCGAGCCCCGCGTGAGCAAGGCGGCACCGCGCGGGCCGGCGAGGCTGGGCGCCGGCACCGGGGGCGAGTTCGGGCGCCGATCGTGGGGGTGTTGAAGGAGACCGAGCCGGGGGAGCGGCGGGTCGCGATGGTGCCCGACGTGGTCGGGCGGCTGAAGGCACTCGGGGTCGGGGTGCTCGTCGAGAACGGTGCCGGCCGGGACGCCTGGTTCTCCGACGGGGCGTACGCGGACGCGGGCGCGGTGCTGGGGACGCGGCAGTGGCTGCTGGAATGGGCCGACGTCGTGCTGGGCGTGGCGCTCCCAGGGCCGGACACGCTCGCGGCCCTGCGCCGCGGCCAGGTCCTCGTCGGCCTGCTCGCGCCCTTGCTGCGGCCGCGGACGATGGCGAGGCTCGCCGAATGCGGCGTGACGGCGGTCAGCCTCGACGGTCTGCCGCGCACGCTCGGCCGCGCGCAGGCGATGGACGCGTTGATGTCGCAGGCGAACGTCGCCGGCTACAAGGCGGTCCTGGTCGCCGCGGATGCCAGCCCGCGCTACTTCCCGCTGCTCATGACGGCCGCCGGCACCGCCTGCCCCGCCGAGGTCCTGGTGCTCGGTGCCGGCGTCGCGGGGCTTGCCGCGATCGGGACCGCGCACCGCCTCGGCGCGGTCGTGCGCGCCTATGACATCCGCCCGGCGGCGCGCGGCGAGGTCGAGTCGCTGGGCGCCGCCTTCCTCGACCTCGCCGCGGCCAGCGACGACGGGCTGGGCGGGCCGGGCGGCGTGGGCGGCGTGGTGATGGGCGGCGCCGAGCGGGGCGGCCATGCGCGGGCGCTGACCGCCGGCGAGCAGGCCGCGCAGCGGGAAGCCATCGCCGCGGTGGTCGCCCGACACGATGTCGTGATCACGACCGCTCAGCTACCCGGACGTCGCCCGCCGTTGCTGGTCACCGAACAGGCCGTCCATGCGATGCGCCCCGGTTCGGTGGTCGTCGACCTGGCCGCGGGTCCGCGCGGCGGCAACGTCGAGATCTCCGCGCCGGACGAGACCATCGTGACGGCGGGCGGCGTCACCGTCATCGGTGCCGGCAACCTGCCGGCCACCATCCCGTCGGCCGCGTCGACGGCGTACGCCCGCAACGTCGCCGCGCTGCTCGGCCTCCTGGTCAGCGACGGCGCGCTTGCCGTCGACCTGACGGACGAGATCCAGGCCGGCGTCGTCATCACCCACGCCGGCAGCGTCGTCCAGCCCGCGACCGCGGCACTGCTCGCCGACGGCGAGCGCCACGACGGCGAGCGCCACGACGGCGAGCGCCACGACGGCGAGCGCCACGACGGCGCGGGCGGCGGCATCGGGGAATTCCACGGCGCCGAGTTGGGGTGTGCGTCATGAGCGCTGAGCTGGTCAACGGGCTGACGGTGCTGGTGCTGAGCCTGCTGGTCGGGTTCGAGGTCGTCGGCAAGGTTCCGTCGACGCTGCACACCCCGCTGATGTCGGGTGCGAACGCGATCCACGGCATCGTGATCATCGGTGTGATGATCGTCGCCGCCGGGGCGGACTCTCCGCTCGGCTACGTGCTGGTCTTCGTCGCCGCCGCGTTCGCCGCGGCCAACGTCGTCGGTGGTTACGTCGTCACCGACCGGATGCTGGAGATGTTCCGCCGCCGTCCCACGGTTCGCGCCGGGGACCTCGGCGGCAAGGGCGCTGGCGGAGAGGGCGCTGGCGGCAAGGACGCCGGCGACGCGGCCGACGGAGAGCGGGGCCCGCGCGAGGCGCGCGGATCCCGAACGGGCCGGCCGTGAGGGCACCCGGGCGGTCATGAGCGGCGACAAGCGGTCATGAGCGGCTCAGACGCGGCGGTCCACCTGCTGTTCGTCGCCGCGGCGGTGTGCTTCGTGCTGGGACTGCGCCTGCTGAACTCGCCGGCGCGGGCGCGTCGCGGCAACCAGCTGTCCGCCGCCGGCATGATCCTCGCGGTGGCCACGGCGGCGGGGCTGCTCGCCCGCGACCACCTGATCACCGTGACCGGCCTCGCGGTGCTGGTCGCCGGGCTGCTCGTCGGCGGGGGAGCTGGCCTCTTTGCGGCCCGGTCGGTGCCGATGACGGCGATGCCGCAGCTGGTGAGCCTGTTCAACGCGGTCGGCGGCGGGGCGGCGGTACTGGTCGCGTTCGCCAATGTCGTCCGCCTAGGCGGCGCGGCCGAACTTGCCGACGCCTCCACGCGAACGACGGTTGCCACCGGGCTGGACGTGGTCATCGGCGCCGTGACGTTCTCCGGCTCACTGGTCGCGGCCGGCAAGCTGCGGGGACCGGCCCTGGGCGCTCCGGTGACCTTCCGGGGGAGCCGGGTGCTCGCCGCGGCGATGGCGGCAGTGGCCGTCGGCGGCGCCGTGGCGGTCGTCGCCGGCCGCGGCGGAGCGTCGGCGCTGACGGCGGCGGCGGTGGCGGCGCTGGCCTTCGGCGTGCTGACGGTCCTGCCGATCGGCGGCGCCGACATGCCGGTCGTCATCTCGCTGCTGGGCGCCTGCACCGGCATCGCCGTCGCGATGGCGGGCTTCGTGCTCGACACGAACATTCTGATCATCGCGGGCGCGCTGGTCGGGGCGTCCGGCGCGATCCTCACCGTACTGACGGCCGAGGCGATGAACCGCTCGGTCATCGCGATCGTCCTCGGCGGGCTCGGGACAGGCGACGGCGGCGGCACTCCTGCGACGCGCGGCGCCTCCCGGACCGGCGGCGGGGACAGTTCCGCGTGGGTGCGAGCGGCGGCGGCCGACGACGTCGCGCTGCAGCTCGCCTATGCCGCTCGGGTCGTCATCGTGCCGGGCTACGGCCTCGCCGCGGCGCGGGCGCAGCACGAGGTCGTCGAGCTCGCCGAGCTGCTCGCCTCGCTCGGGGTCGACGTCCACTACGCGATCCATCCGGTCGCCGGTCGGCTGCCGGGGCACATGAACGTGCTGCTCGCCGAGGCGCGCGTCCCGTACCGGTTGATGCTGGAGCTGGCCGAGGCGAACGCCGAACTCGCCCGTGCGGACGTCGCCCTGGTCGTGGGCGCGAACGACGTGACGAACCCGGCCGCCCGCCGCCAGGGCAACCCTGTTTCCGGCATGCCGATCCTCGATGTCGACAAGGCCCGCAGCGTCGTCGTCGTCAAACGCTCGCTAGGACCCGGCTACACCGGTATCGACAACGAGCTCTACACCGACCCGAAGACCGGCGTGCTCTTCGCCGACGCAAAGGCCGGCCTCGCCGCTCTCACCGCCGCCACCAAAGCCCTCGTTCACTGAAACGGCCCTGGGCCGACGCGGCAGCGCGCGCCGGGGAACGCGCGCCTCCCCTTACCGATGAACGCGCCTGCTCAGCTGGTCATGCTGGGTCCGTCGCCGGTGAGACCACCCTCGGAAAGGAGGGAGAGCTCCAGGTCCCAGTCGATGTGGCCCGACTCGGTGCCCGACGGCACCGAGGTGGCGACGCGACGCAGGAAGGTGCGTACCGCCCAGCGCGGCAGGCCGATCCGGGCGTGGCCGCCGGGGCTCGTCAGCCACAGTTCGACGACGGGCTCGCCGGCATGGGTGATCGGGGCTATCCGCACGTCCGCGATGCCGGCGGGTCGGCGCAGGCCGTCCTCGAGCAACTCACGGGCGAAAACCCATTCGACCCGCGGCCCGCTGCCGACGTCAAAGCGGATGACGACGGCGAACGGATCGACGGGCCGGTAGCCCAGTTCGGCGGGGAACCTACCTCCGTCGTCCAGCAGCCTGGCATCGAACGAAACGGTGATGGTTGGTTCGGCTCTGGTCACCGTGGCCTCCCCTCGCCGGGCGAGTACGGACGTTGCCGATATCATGGCGCGCCCGCGGGAAAATAGGCAGGTATCAGAAGTCGCGGCGCGTCGGACGGGTTTTCCTGTCCGCCTCACTGGCTGGGAGGTGGGTGGTTTCCAGCGGCACCTTCAGGCCGGGTGGGGCGGCAATGCCCGGCCGGTGATGGAGTACGGGCGGATGCGCACCCAGCGGAACTGGCTCTCGGTCTCCGGCCGCTCGATCCAGGTGCGGAACCCGATCGAGTCCAGCCGGGCCTGGGCCGCCTCGTCGTGAACCTCCTCGCAGGTGCCCTTGACGACGACGCTCCAGCCCGCGCGCGAAGCCGGCTCGAACCGGTCGACCTCGAAGGCGACGGTGGCGTGGTCGAGCGTGGCGGCGAGCTTCGTGCCGATCGTGGAGCGGAACGCGACCGCCGAGCCGTCGAGCACGAAGGCCACGGGGAAGATCTCCACCTCGCCATCCAGCAGGAACGCCACCCGCCCGACCTGCCGGCTGCCCAGCAACGTCGCGCAGTCCTCGTCGGACAACACCCGCATACCCGCATGGTCTATCGCCCAGCTGCTCATGACACCGCTTCTCCCGTCCGTCGAGCACCGGCACTGTCTGTTGACTGTGCGCCATCGGGCTGGGTGGATCGCGGTGCGGACGTCCCGCGCGCACGGGACCTGTGGGTACCGACGCGGCGAACGAGCCGGGCGCGACGGGGCGGCCAGGCGCGACAATGCTCGCCGATCGCGCCCGCGGAGGCCGATGCGGACGGCGAGCATGGTCGCCACGGTGACGAGGAGCGCGGTGGCCCGGGTGGGGTGGGTGGTTCGGGCACTCGGGTGGGTGCCGATGGTCGGGTGGGTGCGCGGATACCGGCGCGGGTGGCTGCGTGGCGACGTGCTCGCCGGAGTGACGGTGGCGGCCTACCTGGTGCCGCAGGTGATGGCCTATGCGGGGGTCGCGGGCCTGACCCCGGTGGCCGGGCTCTGGGCGGCGCTGCCGGCACTGGCGCTCTACGCGGTGTTCGGGTCGTCGCGGCAGCTGTCCGTCGGCCCGGAGTCGACGACGGCGCTCATGACGGCCGCCGCCGTCGGCCCGCTGGCCGCGGGGGACCCTGCGCGGTACGCGGCGCTCGCCGCCGAGCTCGCCCTCGTCGTCGGGTTGCTGGCGCTCGCGGCCCGGGTGGCGCGGCTCGGGTTCGTCGCCGACCTGCTCTCCCAGCCGATCCTGGTCGGCTACCTGGCTGGCGTCGCCGTCATCATGATCGTCGGTCAGCTCGGCAAGACGACCGGCGTTCCCGTCACCGGGGCGAACATGTACGGCGAGCTTGCCTCGTTCGCACGCCACGTCGGAGCAGCGCAGATGGGCACCGTCGTGCTCGCCGTGACCGCGCTGGTGTTCCTGTTCCTGCTCCGATGGCGCTGGCCCGGCGGGCCTGCGCCGCTGCTGGCCGTCGTGCTGGCGACCGTCGCCGTCGCGGTCTTCGACCTGGACGCGCATGGAATCGCGGTGGTCGGTGACGTTCCCGGCGGCCTGCCCCGCCCGACGCCGCCGGCCGCGGCGGACCTGGCCAGGCTGGTGATCCCCGCCTTCGGGGTGCTGTTCGTCGGCTACACCGACAACATGCTGACCGCCCGGGCGTTCGCCAGCCGCGCCGGCCACGGTGAGATCGACGCGAACGGCGAGCTGCTGGGACTCGGCGCGGCCAACCTCGGTACCGGGCTCCTGTCCGGGTTCCCGGTGAGCAGCAGCGGCAGCCGCACCGCCCTGGGCGCGGCGGCCGGCAGCCGCAGCCAGCTGCACTCGCTGGTCGCCGTCGGCGCCGTGGTGGGTGTGCTGCTGTTCCTGCGCCCGGCGCTGGCCACCTTCCCGACGGCCGTGCTCGGCGCGATCGTCATCTACGCCGCGGTCCAGCTGGTGGACGTGGCCGGCTTCCGGCGCCTGGCCCGGTTCCGGCGCAGCGAGCTGCTGCTCGCGCTCGCCGCGCTCGCCGGCGTGCTCGCGTTCAACATCCTCTACGGCATCCTGATCGCCGTCGCCCTCTCACTGGCCGACCTGCTGGCGCGGGTGGCCCGCCCGCACGACGCCATCCTCGCGCGGGTACCCGAGGTGGACGGCATGCACGACATCGACGACTACCCGGACGCCGAGCTCATCGCGGGCCTCGTCGTGTACCGCTACGACTCGCCGATCTTCTTCGCCAACGCGCAGAACTTCCGCCGCCGCGCGCTCGCCGCCGTCGATGCGATGACACGGCAAGGCCCCGTCGAATGGTTCGTCCTCAACATGGAGGCGAACACCGAGGTCGACATCACCGGGCTGGACGCGCTGGAGGACCTGCGCGTCGAACTCACCGGCCGCGGCATCGTCGTCGCGCTCGCCCGCGTCAAGCAGGAGCTGCTCGACGCCCTCGTCGCGCACGGCGTGGCCGGCCGAATCGGCACCGACCTGATCTTCCCGACCCTGCCGACCGCGGTCGCCGCCTACGAGGAGGCTGTCGGGCGATCCGCTGACCGTTAGGCATCGTCGCTGTCCGCCGGTGGCGCGGCCGGCGATGGCGCGAAGACGCCACGGCTGCGCAGCTCCTCGCAGAAGCGGCGGCCGGCGGACGCCATCTGGTCGGTGATGGCGCGGGCGCCGGCCTCGGGGTCGCGGCGCTCGATCGCGTCGAGGAGCGTGACGCGGAAGCGGTGGGAGATCTCGAGGCCGGTGGGGACCGTGTCGAGGTAGACCTCACCGGGAACGAACCGCTGCATCGAGCGCACCAGCATCGACAGCCGCGGCGTCGCCGCGCGGTGATAGACGAACCGCTGGAACTCCAGCATCGCCTGGTTCGCCCGCGCGACGTCGCCCGCCGCGGCGAGCGCGTCGACCTTCGCATGCATCTGGCGGAGTTGGGCGATCAGGGCGTCGTCCGCGGTGGCGACCAGCCGGGCGATCGAACGCGAGACGAGGGCGCCGAACAGGTCGAAGTGTTCGAGGATCGCCTCCGGGCCGAAGGTGGCGACGAACGTCCCCCGTTTCGGCTCGGCGACCACCAGGTCGTCGTTGATCATAGTGATCAGCGCCTCGCGGATGGGCTGACGGCTGATGCCGAGCGTCTTGGCGATCTGGTCGATCGGGATCCGGTCGCCGCCGCGCAGCACCCCCCGGAAGATGAGCGCCCGGATGTAGTCCGACGCGGTCTCGACGGCCGTCGGCACCCGGGGACGCTCCGGAGGATTGGGCAGCACGACAGCCGGGCGGCCGGCCGGCGAGGGCCGGTGCCGGTGCGTCCTGGCGGGGGGTGTCGGCGCGGGATCAGAGCCCATGCGGCCGGTCCGTATGCGATCGGTCACAGCTCGATGATGGTAGTGGGGGAGGGCGGACCGCCGGCGCCGGCCCGCTGCGCGCAAGCAACCGCGCAGGCGACAAGGGGGATCCGGCGCCGGCGGCGGGGTTACTTGACGGCGACGCAGGTGCCCTTGCCGCAGGACTCGGTCGGGTCGAAGACCGCGAACGAGGTCGACTCGAGGCCACTGCGCTCACTCGGGCTCCAGGTGTGCACGCCCATCACGCCCTCGACCTGCATTCCCGACTCCAGTGCCGTGCGGACCTTCGCCGAGTCCGTCGAGCCGGCCTTCGCGACCGCGGCGTCATAGGCGAGGAACATGTCGAAGGTGTACGCCCCGCTGATGTCGCTCTGGCCGTACTGGCCCGGCCCGCGGCCGGTGACCTTCGTCATCGCCGCCAGGTAGTCGGCGACGACACCGGTGGGCGCCGCGCCGTCCTTGGACACGAACGTCGCCGTGATCGGGCCGGCGATGACGTTGTCCATCACCTTGGCCGGCACGGCCTGCTGGAGGCTGGCGCGCGCCGCGTCCGGCTGCGTCACGATCTTCGGGTACCAGCCGACCTGGTCGAGGTTGCTCAGCACCAGCTGCAGCGGGGCGCCGTAGGCCCAGACCAGCAGCGTGTCGGCGCCGCTGGCCTGCAGGTCGCGCAGCTGGGCCTTGACGTCGGTGGCGGTCGCGGCGAACGCCTTGGTGGTCAGGGTCTTGCCATCCTTCTCGGCCAGGCCGTTGGCGATCTTCGCCCAGCCGGGAACCGAGCCCTGGTCGAGGTAGATCTGGGCGATCTTGCCGCTCGCGCTGCCCGCGGCGGCGGCCTGGTACTCGGGCGTCACGAACATCGTGTCGTTGCCGCTGATGCCGAACGCCCACGGGTAGGAGCCCTCGGCGCCGGCGTCCTTCCAGATCGCGTCGGCGGGCGTCGAGGTGAAGCCGATGACCTTCTCCTTGTTGAACGTGGTCTGCTCGGCGATGAAACCGGGCGACGAGGCGATGTCGCCGATGATCACCTTCGAGCCGCCGCTGATCAGCTCGCGGGCGAGGATGGTGGCCCGGTTCGGGTCGGCGCCGCTGTCGCGGATCTCCAGCTTGTAGGTGATGCCCGACGCCTTCGCCTTGCCGTCGTTGAGGTAGCCGATCGCCGCCTTCGCCGCGTCCTCCAGCGGCTTGTACGCCGGCGCGGCCGGGCCCGTCTGCGCCGTGATCAGGCCGATGGTGACGGTCTGCGGCGCCAGCGTCCCGCCGGCCGACGCCGCCGGGGCGGTGCCGTCGTCGTCATCGCCGCCGCCGCAGGCCGCCAGCGCCGTCGCGGCGAGCAGCAGCGGCACCGCCAGCACGGCGACGCGAGACCTTCTTGGGTGTTGCTGTCCTAATCGCATGTCAGTTCCTCTTCCTTTTCTTCCTCGTCGCTTTCGCGGGTTTCCTCGTGTTCCGCTGACGCCGGGGGTGGGCAGGCCCGCGCGGGGCGCGGTCAGGCCAGGTAGGCGCGGTGGGCGATCTCGGCGAGGTCGGAGACGTCGCCGCCGGTCGCGTGGACGACCCGGCCGTGCGCGAGCACATGGATCTCGGTGGTGATGGCGGTGGCGACCTCCAGGCGCTGCTCGACGAGGAGCAGCGCCGTCCCGGTGGCGCCGAGCGCCCTGACGATGTCGACGACGCGTTCGACCAGCCGGGGCGCGAGCCCGTTCGTCGGCTCGTCGAGCAGCAGCACCCGCGGCTCGGCCGCCAGCGCCCGGCCGATGGCGACGAACTGCTGCTGGCCGCCGGACAGGGTCGCCGCCCTGCGGTCCAGCAGGCCCTCGAGCTCCGGCAGCAGCTCGAGGGCCCGGCGCAGGCCGGCGCCGCTTCGGCCCGGCGCGGCGGCGGCGCCGAGGCCGAGGTTGTCGCGCACGGTCATGTGCCCGAACAGGTGCCTGTTCTCCAGCACGCTGCCGAGGCCGGCGCGCACCCTGCGATGCGCGGGCAGCCTGGCGACGTCGGCTCCGGCGAGCTGGATCCGCGAGCCGGAGCCCGCGGGGATGAAGCCGCCGACGGCGCGCAGCAGCGACGTCTTGCCGGCTCCGTTGGCCCCGATGACCGCGACGCAGCGCCCCTCGGCGACGTCCAGGCTGACTCCGTCGACGGCGACGACACCGCGGTAGTCGACCCGCAGGTTCGCCACCCGCAGCGGCGGCGCGACCTCGGCCACGGCGCCGGCGCTGTCTGGGCGGTCTGGGCGCTCGGCGGTGCTCATACGCCCACCCCCAGGTAGGCGTCGCGGACCTCGTCCGAGTCGCCGAGCCGGTCGGGTGGACCGGACCAGAGCAACTCGCCGAGGTGCAGGACGACGACGCGGCCGGCGACGGCGTGCACCAGCTCCAGGTGGTGCTCGACGAGCAGGACCGCGCAGCCGAGCGCCGCGACGGCCCGGACCGTGTCGGTCAGCAGCGCGATCTCGCTCGGGCCGAGGCCGGTCGCCGGCTCGTCGAGCAGCAGCAGCCGGGGCGCGCGGCTGACGGCGATGGCGATCTCCAGGAAGCGCAGCTGCCCGTGGCTGAGGTCGGCGGCGCCGCTGACGCGGTCCAGCGGGAGATCGGTGGCGTCCAGCAGCGCGAACGCGATCCGCTCGAACGCGGCGCGCTCGGCGGCGTCGCGGTGCCGCACCGGCCGGCGGGCGGCCAGATGCAGGTGCTCGGCGACGGACAGGTCGCCGAACACCTTCGGCGTCTGGAAGGTGCGGGCGACCGCGTGCGCGGCGAGCGCGCGGCGGCCGCGGCGGTCGACGCGCGCGCCCGCCACCGCCAGGGCGCCGCCGTCGAGCGGGTAGATGCCCGAGAGCACGTTGAGCAGGGTGGTCTTGCCCGACCCGTTCGGCCCGACGATCGCGATCACCTCGCCGGCCTTCGCCGACAGCGTCACCGCGTCGAGCGCGACCAGTCCACCGAACCGCTTGGTGACCTCTTCGCAGCGCAGCACCGGCTGTTCGCCAGCACCCTCGCCTGTGCCCCCATCCGGGGTCTGGACCGGGGCCTGGTCGGGGGCCGCCGCGTCCGCGGCCTCCGTCTGCGCCGGCCGCGTCGGCTCGGCGGGGGGCCGGGGGAGCCGGACGGCGACGGCGCGCCGGGCGACGACGCCGGCCGGGCGGAAAAGGACGACGCCGAGCAGCAGCGCCGCGTAGAGGACGACATTGAGGGTGGGGTACTTGGCCAGCCAGATCGGCAGGCCACCGATGACCACCGCGCCGAGCACCGCGCCGATCCGGCTGCCGGCGCCGCCGAGCACCACCATGACCAGGAACAGGAAGGACAGGTCGACGGTGATGCTCGCCGGGCTCACGTAGCTGACGACGTAGCCGTTGATCCCGCCGGCGACCGCGCCGATGCCGGAGCCCAGGGTGAACGTCAGCAGCCGCGTCCGGTAGACGGAGATGCCGAGCGCGCCGGCGCCGATCGGGTCGCACTTGGCGGCCACGGCCGACCGACCGGCGGTGGCCGACCGGAAGTACCAGTGGGCGAGATATGCCAGCACGAAGGCGATGACGGCGACGTAGAGCAGCTCGGCGTCGTCGAGCAGCCCGTCGGCCTTCTCGAAGCCCCAGCGGGCCACGATGTTGGGGATGCCGTTGTTCCCGCCGGACAGCGAGTCCCAGCCGCGGACGACGTCGGCGAGCACGATGGTGAAGCCGAGGGAGACGACGGCGAGCCCCAGGCCGCCGAGCCGGCCGGCGGGGATCGCCATGAGCAGCCCGATCGCGGCGCCGACCCCGAAGGCGATCGGCAGCGCGAGCCAGACCGGCAGGGCATGGCTTCCGGACGTGACCGCCGCCGCGTACATGCCGACGGCGAACGAGGCACCATGCCCGATCGACAGCACGCCGGAGTACCCGACCGGGATGTCGAGCCCGAGGGCGGCCGTCGCGTACATCACCAGGGTGAGCACGATGACGCCGCGATAGCTGCCGTAGCCGAAGGATCCTGCCAGCAGGACGGCGAGGCCGGCCAGCAGGACGACGTGGACGTAGGGCCGGGCGACGACGGACCACCCGGTGCCGAGCACCCGGGCCTGGGCGCTGCCGGCGGGCACCGCCGCCGTCCAGGCCTTCCCGACCGCGGCCCGGCCGGCGGCGGCCCGGCCGGCGGGTAACAGCCGCGCGGTCGCGCGCCTCGCCGTCGTCATCACACGCTCCGCAGCGCGCGATCGCCGAACAGGCCCTGCGGGCGCACCAGGTAGACGACCAGGAGCGTGCCGAACAGGACCGAGTTCAGGGCGAGGGTGCCGAAGTTGGCGTTCGCGTACTGCAGCAGGAAGCCGAGCACCAGGCCGCCGACCAGGCTGCCGTGCAGGCTGCCGATCCCGCCGATCGCGGCGGCGACGAACCCGTTGAACAGCAGGGTCAGCCCCAGCGACGGGCCCACCTGCAGCGACGGCGCGGCGACGAAGCCGGTGACGGCGGCGACGAGCGCGGAGCCGGCCATGACCAGCTGCGAGGCGCGGGCCGCCGAGATGCCGACCGAGGTCGCGCCGTCGAGGTCCTCGGCGACCGCGTGCAACCGCCGGCCGAGCAGCGTCATCCGCCACAGCAGCGACACGACGCCGACGAGCACCAGCGCGACGACGATGATCGCGATCTCGGCGCCGGTGGTGCGGATGCCGAACAGGTCGACCGGCCCCTGGCCGAAGTTGTAGGTGAACGCCTGCGGCTCACCGGAGAACTGGTAGTGCGCCGCCCGCTCCAACAGCGTGCCGACGGCGAGCGTCGACAGGATCCACGGCAGCGCCGCCCCGCGCCGCAGGAACGGCCGGATCGCGACGCGTTCCTCGACGAGCGACGCCGCGACGACGCCCACCGTCGCCAGCACGAACGCGAGCGCCACCGGCAGGTGGAACTGACGGGCCAGCAGGAGGGTGGCCAGCGGCGCCCAGTAGATCAGCTGCGCATGCGCGAAGTTGACCACCTTCGTGACCCGCTCGACCATGTTGATCCCGAGCGCGACCAGCGCGAACAGGGAGCCGGA
Source organism: Pseudofrankia saprophytica (assembly GCF_000235425.2). Classification (NCBI taxonomy): domain Bacteria; kingdom Bacillati; phylum Actinomycetota; class Actinomycetes; order Frankiales; family Frankiaceae; genus Pseudofrankia; species Pseudofrankia saprophytica. Next base: position 6,142,466 of record NZ_KI912266.1, on the reverse strand, counting down.
CACCAGCCCCGGCCACACCACGTCGTTGACGAAGTCCACCGGCGCCCCCAACCTGACCCGGACCTGTTCCTGATGCGGTGTCAGGTATAGGGGACTAGTATGTTAGATGTCAATGGGCGTCACCTCGGCCCGTGAACACCGGGGTCAGCCGGAAGGCCAACGTGGACGCGCCTATTACCTGCCTGCGCGCATTACCTGCCTGCGTGCACCACGGTCGAGTGCCCGCCGATGATCGCGTCCCGTCCTGACTACCCGTCAGGCCTGGTGGGCGGCGCGGCGAGCTCTCCGGCCGCTACCGGAGGCCCGGGAGGACGTCGGCGAGCAGGACGTCGAGAGTGCGGCGGGCGGTGACGTCGTCGTGGCCGAGGACCATCGACAGGTCGCCCACGCCCAGCTCGCGGTAGCGGGACAGGCCGTCGAGGAGCTGGCCGGCCGAGCCGGCGAGGACGTGGCGGGCGACCTGGACGCCGTCGGGCACGGCCGTGCCGGCCTCGACGTAGATGCGGTGGGCGAGCAGGCCACCGCCGAGGTCGCGCCAGCGGGCGGCGAGGGGGGCAAGGTCGTCCGGCAACGCCCGTGATGCCTGGTAGGGCAGGCCGAGACGGGCGGCCAGGCGCATCGTCGCGTCGGCGCCGGCGAGCCAGATCGGTGGCCCACCGGGCGTGAACGGCTCGGGCGAGAGGACGTCCCCGGTCAGGCCGGCGCGCAGCTGGTCCAGGCAGGCGCGGAAGCGACGGCCGCGCTCGGCCGGCGCCACGCCCCGGTGGACCAGCTCGTCGTCCCAGAAGCCGGCGGCGACCGCGAGCACGAACCGGCCCGCGGTGAGCTGGTCGAGGGTGGCCGCCTGGCGCGTCAGCCAGTCCATGTCCCGCACCGGCAGCACGGCGGCCGTGATCCCGATCCGCGTGCCCGGGTGCCGGCCGGCGAACCAGGCGAGCTCGACCATCGACTCCAGGCCGCCCCGCCAGCCGGAGAAGTCCGGCCGGCGGAACATCCCGTCGCCGAGCCAGAGGGTGTCGAGCCCGCCGGCGACCGCCGTGTCCGTGAACGCGACGGTCTCGTCGCGGTCCGAGCCGTACGGAGAGACCCCAAGGCGCACGCCCTGACCGTAGCCCGCGCCCGGTGGGGCTTTGCGAGGAACCACCGACGGGCTTCGACGGGGAGCCGCCAGCGGGCTTCGCGCAAGCCATTGGTTGCCTCGTGGGTGGCCGGCGTACGACGTTCTGTGCGGCACATGTGCCGGCCTGGTAGTGGAAACCGTCCTATCGTCTGGCGAGAAGCGAATTTCGGTCGGTGGTGCCGGGCCGTGGGATGTGAGCGTCGGGAAGGGGTACGGCAGTGCCGGAAGCGGTGATCGTCGAGGCGGTGCGCACGCCGATCGGCAAGCGGAACGGGGCGCTCGCCGGGGTGCACCCGGTGGACCTGTCCGCGCTCGTCCTGCGGGAGCTGGTCGCCCGGACGGGGATCGACCCGGCCGTGGTCGACGACGTCCACTGGGGCTGCGTCGGGCAGCTCGGCGACCAGTCCAGCAACGTCGGCCGGTTCGCCGTGCTCGCCGCCGGCTGGCCGGAGTCCGTGCCCGCCGTCACGATCAACCGGGCCTGCGGGTCGAGCCAGCAGGCGATCGACTACGCCGCGATGGCCGTGATGTCCGGCCAGCAGGAAGTCGTCGTCGCCGGCGGCATCGAGAGCATGAGCCGCATCCCGCTGGGCGCCTCCCGCCAGAGCGGTGAGCCCTACGGCGCCACGGCCCGTAACCGCTACGACGGCTCCGACTTCAACCAGCTCACCGGCGCCGAGCTGATCGCCCGCAGGTGGGGGCTCGACCGCCGCCAGCTCGACGAGTTCTCGGCGCAGAGCCACGAGCGGGCCGCCGCCGCGATCGACGCGGGCGCCTTCGACGCCCAGATCGTGACCGTGCCGACCGAGGCCGGCCCGGTCGGCGTCGACCAGGGCCTGCGACGTGGCACCACCGCCGACACGCTGGCCGCGCTCAAGGCGGTGGCGGGCGCGGACGGCCTGCACCACGCCGGCAGCTCGTCGCAGATCTCCGACGGTGCCGCCGCGATTCTGATCACCACACCGGAGAAGGCGCGCGAGCTGGGCCTCGCACCGATCGCCCGCTATGTCGCCGGCACCGTCGTCGGCGCTGACCCGGTGATGGTCCTGACCGGGCCGATCCCGGCCACCCGGAAGCTGCTGGCCAGGGCCGGCCTGACGATCGACGACATCGACGCGTTCGAGGTCAACGAGGCGTTCGCCTCCGTGCCACTGGCCTGGCTCGCCGAGACCGGCGCCGACCCGAAGCGGATGAACCCGCTCGGCGGCGCGATCGCCGTCGGCCACCCGCTCGGCGCCTCCGGCGCGATCCTGATGACCCGCCTCGTCCACCACCTGCGTGACAACGGCCTGCGTTACGGCCTGCAGACCATGTGCGAAGGCGGTGGCACCGCCAACGCCACCCTCGTCGAGCTCGTCGACGACTGATCGACGACTGACAGCCAAGCATCCCGACGTCCCCGGCGGCCGGCGCCGGGGACGCTGAGCTTTCAGGCCGTCACCCGGCGCCGGGGACACGGCTCCGGCGCCGGGCGTGGCTGGGAGATCCGCGGCTGTCGAGGGCCGAAGCGAGTCGGCTGGCGAGCATCGCCGCCGGTGTGTTCGGGCGGAGCACGCCGGGAACGCCGGAGGAGAACGGCGCGGGCTGGGGGACGTGATGCACGCGATGGATCCGGGTGTCCTGACCGTGTTCCTGTGCGGCGACGTGATGCTGGGGCGAGGAGTCGACCAGATCCTGCCGCATCCGGGCGACCCGGCGTTGCACGAGGGGTTCAGCCGGGATGCTCTGGCCTACGTCGACCTGGCCGAGGCGGTGAACGGGCGGATCGGGTATCCGGTTGGCTTCTCCTGGCCCTGGGGAGACGCGCTGGACGCGTTGGAGAGCGCCGCGCCCGATGTCCGGGTGGTGAACCTGGAGACGAGCGTTACACGATCCGACGATTTTGCTCCGGGGAAAGCTGTGCACTACCGGATGAATCCGGACAACCTTCCCTGCCTGGCCGCGGCCCGGCCCGACGTGTGCGTGCTGGCGAACAATCATGTGCTGGACTTCGGGCGGCGCGGGCTCATCGAGACGCTCGACACGCTGGCCGCCGCGGGGCTGAGGACAGCGGGCGCCGGGCGGAGCGCGGACGAGGCGCGCCAGCCGGCGATCGTCCCCGTCGAGGGCGGGCTGCGTCTGCTGGTTCTCGCGTTCGGTGTCCCGTCCAGTGGCATCCCGCGGACGTGGGCCGCGGTCGACGACCGGCCGGGCGTCGACGTCGTCCCGGAACTGTCGGACGCGGCGGCCGACGAGATCGCCGCCCGCGCGCGGCGGAACAAGCAGCCAGGGGACGTGGTCGTCGCGTCGATCCACTGGGGGGACAACTGGGGGTATGGCATCGACGACGACCAGATCCGGTTCGCGCACCGGCTGGTCGACGGCGGCGTCGACCTCGTGCACGGGCACTCGTCGCACCATCCGCGCCCGGTCGAGGTGTACCGGGATCGGCTGATCCTCTATGGCTGCGGGGACTTCGTCGACGACTACGAGGGCATCACCGGCTACGAGAGTTTCCGGGACGACCTGCGGCCCGCCTATCTGGTCTCGGTCGAGGCGGACACCGGCCGGCTGGCCGGCCTGCGGGTGGTGCCGCTGCGGACGTGGCGCATGCGGCTGGGCCGCGCACTCGCCGAGGACACCGCGTGGCTGCACGCGACGCTCGACCGGATCAGCCGCCGGTTCGGCGCCGGGTTCGATCTCGACCCCGATGGTCTGCTCTCGCTGCGCCGGCTGTCGCGGTGATCCAGGACGGCCGGCCGGGCGAGGCGCCAGGAGCGCCGGCGGGTAGGCCGCCACGTCGTCGCCTCGTCTCGGGCGCCCGGGCTCAAGAGTTACCCGAAGTCACCAGCGGGCGAGTGCTAGGGCGGTGCGCGGGCTCGGACCTCGTCGGATTTCTCGATCCGGTGGGATTTTCGGCGTCCTGGCACGCAAGAACGCAATCGCCCTGGGATTGTCTTGGCGATCGCGGAGTCAACCCCGCCTGGAGCCCGGCCCGGGCCCGGTCGGGGCGCCGCCCGGGCGCTCGGGCGGCTGGGTGCTCGTCCTGTCCGACGTCAGAGTCACGACCAGCGCCGTTTGGCGCCCCTGACGTCTGACGCGACGCCCGGGATTTCCCGGGCGCCCGGGCCGCCGCTCCGCTGCGCACGTCCATCCACCCATGGGCTGTGGCGGGCGGGAAGCCGGGATCCGCCCCACAACCCATGACCAGATCCGATGCGAGACCTGAGTAATTAGGGTTCCTCGCTCTGACTCCGAGGATCCCGCTGGAGCGTGCGGGGACAAGATGAGCGGGCCGCTCGGCCGCCAGCCCGGAAGCAACGTCGAACGGCCTGCGCGGCGTCGGAGCGGTCCTCGCTTCCAGCTCGGTCTCGGCGCGGCCGTGCCCGCGCGGCGGGCACACGATCACGCCAAGTGTCGATCATGGTATCAGATTGGTAGCATGTCGGCCATGGCGCTGACCGTGCGAACAGACGACGAACTTGAGCGCGCCCTCACCGCGCTGGCCGCCGCCGAGGGGACATCCCGCCAGGAGATCATCCGACGGGCCGTGCTGGAGCGGTACGAACGCACTGGCCACGCCGTCCAGGTTCAGGACAGCGCCAACCGGATGATCGAACGTTGGGGCGACGTGCTGCACCGTCTTGGCACGGTGTGACAGCGTTCGTGGGCGCAGGACCATGCGAACGGCGGCCTCACCCAGGGGGAGGCCGCACCGTGCCCGCGCAAGCGGACGACGGAGCGGGCGAGTGACGCGAAGCCCGGCGATTTACCTGGATCTCGATGACCTATTGGCGCTCACCCGCACTCTTGGCGTGGGTCCGGTGCGCGATGTGGGCCTGCTCGACGCAGGCGCGGCCCGGCCCCGATCGAGTGCCTTCGGACGGGATGCCTACCCGACGATCACGCTCAAGGCCGCCGCGCTGCTCCAGTCGCTGGTCCGCAACCACGCGCTGATCGACGGAAACAAGCGGCTCGCCTGGCTCGCGGCGGCCGTCTTCCTCGACCTCAACGGGTTGGTCGTGGAAATGACTGACGACGCAGCCTTCGACCTCGTGATGGACACGGCACAGGGCAAGGCCGATCTCGAGGCGATTGCCGACCGGTTGGTCGTCCTCGCCAAGCCCGAGGCGCCCAAGCCGGCTGGCCCCCGTTCCGCGACCGGCCCACACACCACCAGCAGATGAGCGCCGCGGATCTCCGAACCAGTTCAGATGTGCTCGGCCAAGGACCCGACCAGGCAACGACCGGAGTAATTTCGTTTCCTCGCTCTGGCACGCAAGAACGCAATTACCCTGGGAACGTCCTGGCGATCGCGGAGTCAACCCCGCTTGGAGCCCGGCCCGGGCTCGGTCGGGGTGCCGCTCGGGCGCTCGGGCGGCTGGGTGCTCGTCCTGTCCGACGTCAGAGTCACGACCAGCGCCGTTTGGCGCCCCTGACGTCTGACGCGACGCCCGGGATCCCGCGGGTGCCTGACGCGACGCGGGACGGAGGCGGCCTGGGTGGCGCTGCGCGCTGCCCGCTCATCCATCCATGGGCTGTGGCGGGCGGAAAGCCGGAATCCGCCCCACAAGCCATGACCGGATCCGATGAGGGAACTGGGTAATTAGGTTTCCTCGCTCTGGCACGCGAGAACCCAATTGCTTTACGAACGCCTTGACGATCCCAGAGGGCGGAGTCTGACGGACGTGGTGTATGGGGTGTGACTGGGAGAACGCGGCTGAGGTGGTCGCTGACGGCTCGTTGTGGCCGGCTGGTGTGACTGCCTGGGTCGCGCCGCGGGCAATCTGGAGTGCCCTTGACCGCGCCCTGGTTCCGAAGCGGGATCGTGGCATTTCGGCGTGTCCATAGACAGCCTGAACCAACACACTTCGCCGTACTGCTGTCGGTGTGTGTCAGATGATTGGGCCTATGGGGTCATTCATCCGCCACGGTCCGCCAGAGGCTGGTGGCAGGCAGGCCGTCCGGGCTGGTGGGAGCACGAGTCGGCGCGGGTCGGATGCCGCTTCGGCGTGCCCTACGCGTAGGTGACCGACGTCATGCGGATCTTCTGGTCCGGGCTTGAGTAATTTCGTTTCCTCGCTCTGACTCCGAACATCCCACCCGATCATGGGTAGACGCGCCCGTCAGCGCGCCGTGGGCAGCCGCTTCGATAGACGTGTCGAATGGGCCGACGACGGCCCGGCTCGCGCCGTCGTCCTCGTACAGCACGACCGCGACCCCGTGTAGCGCGCCACGGTCTGCGGGCCGGCGGTCGAAGCGGTCTGAAGCCGTGCCCGAGGCAGACCGAGACCGCCCACTCAAGTGCTGTGGCCGCCAGGCTGACAGCCGATCTGGCGCGGAGGACTACGGGCGAGCGTGGACGCTTGGGCCGTGGTCAGGTCCGCCCGCCGAGTGCGAACGTGTCGATGTTGGTGGGGGTCCAGTCGACCTCGATCGCGGTGCCGGGCTCGGCCGGAGGCAGCGGGACCGAGGTCGACCGGGCGGCGGCCGCGTGCGGCGAGGGCGTCGACGGACCGGTGCGAGCGGACGGTTTTGATCCGGGCCCGGAACACCGACGACGGTGTGACCATCTCGAGCGCTTGGTGTAGCCGAACTCCGACTGAGACCGGGAGCGAAGCGTGAGGCGCGCTGACTCTCGTATCCCTCTATTGGGCTACTCTCCGGCAATGCCAAGCATTGATCGATCTTTCGTTCGGCGCTGGTGGGGTGCGACAGTCGCAGGCATTGTCCTCAGCGTCGTGGCACTGGCCGGCTGCAGTCTAAGTGGTGCCTCTGCGAGGGCGACGATCGCATCGTTGTCGTTCAGTTACCAGGCGTTCGGCAAGACGGGGTACATCGACCAGACACTCTCTATCAACAACGACGGACGGATGAGCGTGGTGCCAACTCTGGTGATCACGGCGTTGGACAACGCAGGGAGGGATCTGCCTGACGTGCGTGTCACCACCGCCTTCGGGAGCGACCAAGGCAGCCTCGTTGTCCAGCCCGGAGGCGGCGTCGACAATTGTGCCGGGAAACGGCAAGGTGGCCGTGGAGAAGTTCTCAGATGGGCCTGCCGTCAGCCTCAAGGCATACTTCTCCCGATAGGGCTGTTTCTAGCGGTCCTCGCAACACCTGATGGTCTATGTGGCTGTCAGTAGATCACGTAGGCGCTCGGCTGGGGTAGCCCAGTCGAGTGTCTGTCGTGGTCGACCGTTGAGTTCCTGGGTGACGTGCTCGAGGTCTTCGGGTTTGTGGGCAAACAGGTCGGTTCTCTTGGGGAAGTACTGGCGTAGCAGTCCGTCGGTGTTCTCGTTCGATCCGCGTTGCCAGGGGGTGCGGGTCGCAGAAGTAGACCGGGACGCCGGTGGCGACGGAGAACTGTCGGTGTGCGGCCATCTCCGCGCCCTGGTCCAGGTCAGCGAGCCGCGCAGGTGGTCGGGTAGTGATCCGATCAGGGCACGAGCAGGTCCCGGACCTCCTCGGCGGTGCCCGCCAGGCAGGTGCCCGAGCAACACAAGCGGGTGGTGCGTTCGACCAGGGTCACGATCGCCGACGCGTAGCCGGCACCCATGATCAGGTCGCCTTCCCAGTGCCCGGGCACGGCCCTGTCGGCGATCTCGGCCGGCCGGTCAGAGATCATCACCATCCGCTCGGTGAACCGGGGCGTGCGCTCGTCGGGTTTCCTGTGCAGCTTGCGGTAGGTCCGCCCGATCTGTGCCGGGTTAGTGACCCGGTCGACCCGGTGGCGGACCGGCCGTCGGCCATCATGCACGCTCGTTCACGCGGGGCCGCGGCACCCGCCGACCGTCGAATATCCCTGCGGCGCGAAGCTGCTGACCTGGGATGCTTTCCAGGTGACCGCGATCCGTTCCGTGGTTTTGGTGGGGCTGTTCTCGGCGAAGGAGCGCGACTACCAGGCCCGGCTCGATGTCCTCGACGTGCGGGTGACGGCGCTGGGAGGAAATGTGCTGGAGCGGTTCGTCCAGCGCCGGGGCGTCTCCGACGGCGGGGTACGGCTGATGACCGCCCCCTGTCCCGCCGCTTCCTCATCGGCCCGGGGAAACTTGACCAGATCGCGGCGACCTGTTCGAGCAGGAACATCGACGCCGTCATCTTCCTCAATGATCTGAGCGCCTACCAGCGCCGTTGGCTGTCGACCCGACTCGGGCGTCCGGTGCTCACCCAGGCCGACCTCGACCGGTCAGCAGAGAGCCTGACCGGCCCGACCCGATCTCATCCTCATGCAGGTCAGGGGCGCAGCCCTCATCGCCGGCACCGTCGCCGATAGTCAAGGAGGAGCCCCAGGGCTCAGCCCCGGACGCCGACCAGCCACCAGCGGCGAGGAAAGGCGCGACGACGCCTGTCTCTGCTGCCAAGCAAGCATCCGAGGGTTGCCCCAGGAACCCCGCTTAGCTCGGGGCATGAAGGACCTAGGCCCCGCGGACCCGAGACACGAGGCGGCCGACAACGCCGTCAGGAGAGTGGCAGACCGCCGCTGACCGGGAGAGACAGGTAGTTCAGGCGAGGTACAGGCATGACCGACGTCACGCAGATCTGCTGGCCCGGACTTGAGTAATTCGTTTCCTCGCTCTAGGCCCGAGGATCCCACCAGATCACGGTCATGGGCCGCCGGGCGCCCCGGGGTTGGGTAGCGACCGTGACGGTGGGCGGCGAGGAGGACGTCCGAACTCGCCGTGCCAGCCCGGCGTGCCGCGGCGGGTGGCGTGCGTGACCGATACTCCCAGGCGATCGCGTGCCCATCTGCGTCACCGTGGCGCTCCGGGGGTGCCACCATCGTGGGTGATGAGGCAGCAGGGGACAGACCGGACAGCGCACCATCCCGCGAGGCGCGCGTGGGCGGCGCGGTGAGCCCCGCCGTCGTCGCGACGGGCCCGGTCGGACCCGACGAGCCCGCGCCCGACCTTGAGACCGAGATCCCGCCGTCGGACTCCGCGGCCTCCCGGGATGGCATGGCCTCACAGACCGCCGCCATCGGCGGTGCATCGGTACCGGCTCGCGTGGCCGGGGACATCGAGCGGCTGCGGCGGCTGCTGGGCGGGGAGCAACTGGCATGGCTGGTCGATCGTGCCCGTAGGCGGATGGCCCAGAGACAGCCGTTGACCGGCGTCGTGACCCTGCCGAAGGCGAGCCACGAGCAGCGCCGGGCCGCCGAGCGGCTGCTCGGACGGCGTGCCGGTCGGGGCTATTCGCTGTCGGTCCCGCTGGACGAGGTGGACCGGATCCTGCGGGCCAGCGGTGCGGCCCCGGAGGGGCTCGCGGCTGCGGTGGTGCTGCTGACCGGGCCGGTAGTCGATGAGGCCGCGGTGCCCGCCACCGGGAGCGCGGTCTGGGTGGCCGCCCGGGCACCGCTGGACACGTTCACCAGCCGGCGCCCGGAGCTCTCGCCGTTTCTCGCCTGGCTGGACGGGACGGGGGCGCTGCGCCGGCTCGCCGGCGACCCGGACACGGCGGCAGGACTGGTCGCGCGGCTGGTGGCGGTGCTCGACGCGCTGCCGTCCGGCGGGGTGGCGCTCGACGGGCTGGCCGCGGCGGCCACGGGCGACGCGCACGCGCTCGACGACGGCCGGCCGCTAGCGACGCTGGCGCTCGCCGCCGTTCGGGTGCTCGCCGGGTCCGAGCCGGCGGGCGACGCGTCGGCGGCCGGGCGGCGTGCCGCCTGGGCCGCCGTCGGGGTGCACCTGGACGAGCTGACGTCGACCGTGCTGTGCCTGGGGCTGCCGGGTGGTACGACGGACGCGACCGGCCGTGTCCTCGCCGCCGCCCACGAGGCGGGCGAGCCGTGCGTGCTGACGCTGCGCCAGGTCATCGGTCGGGGCGGCGAACGGGCGGCCCTGGGCGTCGGCGCCGGCCTCGTCTTCGTCTGCCAGCAGCCGATCGTGCTCGCCAGCGCGGCCGACGAGCTCGGGCCGGGCACCCCGCCGTTGGTCTGCGTGGGCGAGCATCCGTCGGCGGCCGTCCTGGGCCTGCTCGAGCTGCTCGCGGCCCAGGGCGCGAGCTTCGCCTACCACGGCGACTTCGACTGGGCCGCCCTGCGCCTCGCGGGTGGCCTGCGCGACCGCGTCGGATGGCGCCCCTGGCGCTACGACGCCGAGGCCTACGCCGCGGCCCTCGCCCTGGCGACCGCGACCGGAGGCGAGACCACGACGGGGACCGGGGGCGAGGCCACGCCCGAGGCCGGAAGCGGGACCACGGTTGGGGCCGGGACAGCGACGGGAACCATGGCCAGAGCCGTGGCGGGAACCGTGGCCAGAGCCGCGGCCGGAATCGCGACCGCGACCGGCGGACCGCTGACCGGCCGCCCCGTCGACGCGTCCTGGGATCCCGCGCTGCGACCCGCCCTCGAACGCCACGGCATCCGGGTCGACGAGGAACTCGTCCTCCGGACGCTGCTGGCCGACCTCGCCGCCGGGGTGCCGGGGCCGGCGGCGGCCGTGCCCGGCGGCGCCGCTCCGGCCGGCTGACCGCTGGACGGCCCCGGCGCCGGGCCCCCATCCTGGACTCGCGCATCGTCGAGTGCCAGGGAGACGCCGCCATGAACGCAGTGACTCGCCTGACGCCTGGCGCGAACGCGCCGCTGGTCGGCGGCCGGCCCGCGGCGACGGTCGCGGTCGCCGGTGGGTCCATCGACGTGTCCGCGGTGCTGCTGGCGGCGGCGGGCAAGGTGCGTGGCGACGACGACCTCGTCTTCTTCAACCATCCGGCGCAGGACGGCGTGCGACTCGACGGGGCGTGCGTGACGGTCGACCTCGCGCGGGTCCCGGGCGACGTCGCCAAGGTGGTGGTCGCCGCGAGCGTCGACGCGGCGCGGCCCGGCGAGGTGTTCGACGGCGCCACGACGCCCTGGGTCGACGTCGACGACGGCGCGCGCCGCTATCAGTTCACCCCGACGCCGCTCACGCACGGAGAGACCGTCGTGCTGCTGGCGGAGTTCTACCGGCGCGACGGCGGTTGGAAGGTCCGGGCCATCGGCCAGGGATACGCGACCGGCCTCGCGGGGCTGGCGGCCGACTTCGGAGTCGTGGTGGACGACCCCGGCACGCCCACCGCGCCGGCCACCCGGACGGCCGGTGGAGCCACGCCGCGGCCTCCCGGCCCGCCGAGTACGCCGGCCACGCCGTTCGCGCCGCCCGCCCCGGCGGCATGGCCCGCGCCGACGGGACAGCCCGTGCGGCCGGCACCCGTGCAGCCAGCACCGGCCTGGGGACCGCCGACTCCGGGCGGGTGGCAGGCCGCGCCGGTGGGGGGACCGTGGCAGCCCGCGCCGGGGAACGCTCCTGGCGGCCCCGTGCCGGCGGGTGCGCCCGCCATCAGCCTCGACAAGGTCGCGCGGACCGCGCCGGGCCTCGTCGACCTGTACAAGGCGGCCGGGGTAAGCCTGCGCAAGCAGGGCGCGACCGGGCTGCGCGCGGCCGTCTACCTGGTCCTGGACCACTCGCACAGCATGGCCGGCCACTACCGGAACGGGACGATGCAGCACTTCGCGGAGCAGGTGCTCGGCCTGTCCGCGAACCTCGACGACGACGGCGTCGTGCCGCTGGTGTTCTTCTCCGACAAGGTCAGCCTGGTCGACGAGATCGGCCTGGACAACTACCACGGCAGGATCCAGGCGCTGCACGCGAAGCTGCCGTGGGGCGGCACCACCTACCTCCCGGCGATGCGGGCGGTGATCGACCACCACCGGGCGACCGGTGGCGCCTACCCGGCGTTCGTCGTGTTCCAGACCGACGGCGCGCCGTTCGACAGGCGCGCGGCGCGCTCCCTGATCCAGCAGAGCAGCAACCTGCCGATCTTCTGGCAGTTCGTGGGATTCGGGAAGGGCCGTCACCTGAAGTTCCTGCAGGATTTGGACACCATGGGAGGACGGCTGGTCGACAACGCCGGCTTCCTCGCCACCGGCCGCGTCCCGGGCGAACTGCCTACCGGCGAGCTCTACGACCAGCTCCTCGCCGAGTTCCCCACCTGGCTGTCCGCCGCCCGCGCCGCCGGCATCCTGCGCTGACCGGTGTCGTCAGCCGACGCGGGGCGCGATGTACGCCCCGCGTTCGTGCTGGCAGTCCGCAGTCCGCAGTCCGCGGTCCGCAGTCCGCGGTCCGACGTAGCCGTTCTCCAAAACCGGCGACACGTGGCCGCGCGTACCGGGCCCGGTCGCGACGATGTCGGCGGCACGCAACGGTCTAGCCGTTTACTGGTCGTTACGATTACATGATTGCAGTTACTTAACGCAACAAGTTGTTCCAGAAACGATATCGAATACCCCCGAATGGGGGTTTCGACATTCTCGATCTTGGCCTACCGTGATGCGACGGTTGCTCCAGGCGCACGGACTGTGCGCGGACTCGGAGTCGCCACCATCGGGCTTGCCTCTGGACGGGGCCCAGGGGAGCGGGGATGGAGATCGGCGATGGGGGGAAGGCGCTTGCTCTCCTGCCTGCCTCCGCGCTACGCGGTGTGGCGCTGGTCTAGGGCTTCCCTTCTCTATGACTCCGTGCTCTGTGGGGCCATGAGTGCGACGTTCGGCGCCGCGCGTCCATGGTCTCGGCCTTTCCCGGGCCAGGAGGCTGCTTGGTGACCTCCGCCACCGAACAGGAACGCTCGATCTCCTGATCGGTCGCGCGCGGGCGCCGCCAGCGACGAGGTCCCAACTCTGTCATGACGCTCGCCGACATGTCCAAGAGTGCCGGGTCGCGCCTGGCTTCGTCCTGGCCATCGGCGTCCGCGGTCCAGATTTCTTCGTTCAACCGACAAGGAGAATGACCACGTGAGCGAGGACGGACTCGAGAGCACGCCACCGCACCTGCGCGGGCGAGACGCGGTAATCGCGGGCTCGGAGGGTGTGGTCTGGCGTGACGGCGCCCCGCCCGACTACCACCTGTCCCACCAGGTGATGCCGTTGGAGAAATCCGTACATCACCCCGCCGGCTCGCTCTCCGACGTAGTGGAGAGGGTCGTCCAGGTCTTCGAGATGGAACTTTCCCACAAGAAGGATCCCGCGCAATGGGTGAGCACGGTCACCGACCAGCTGCAGGTCAGCGTCAACGGAGGCCAAGCCGTCGGTAGCGCGGAGCTGGCGGAGCGCGGAAGCTACAACATCCTCATCGGCGAGAACCCGTACTACTCCGCGGGCGACGAGACGTTCGAGTCCTCTCACGACATCTTCCATGAGGCGTTCCCGGGTGGATTCTTCTGGGAGGTCCTCGAGGTCTACTCGGCGCCGCCCACCATAACGTTCAAATGGCGTCACTGGGGGACGTTCAGCGGGCCGTACAAGGGTGTCCAGCCGACCGGTGATCGGATCGAGATGTTCGGGGTCACCGTGGCTCGCGTGTCCGATGACCTCCGGCTCGTCGAGGTGCACAACTACTACGACAACACCGGCTTCCTCGGGCAGCTGGCCGGCGGTCACGGGAGCTAGCCGCAGGCGCGCGGTTCCGGAGTGCGCGACCCGTTTTCAGCGGCGAGGGCAGCGGTTCCTCCGTTCCAGGAGGGGGATCGGTGGGACGTTGCTCTCGCCGCGGGCCGAGGCGACGTCCGGCCGGTGGACTCTTTCCACCGGGGTTCCGGGCCCGCGGAACCCCGATCGACACAGGTGAGACAGAAAATGCCCCTTGGGAAGAGTGGATGACGTACCAGCACGCAAGCTTCGACACGCTGTCCGTGGCCATATCGGTTGCACTGTCATTCCTGGGCTGTTTCGCCGCGCTCGTGAGCGCCATCAGGATCCCGTTGAACTCCGGCCGGCGCCGACTGCGGTGGATCATGGCCGCCTCGGTCAGCCTCGGCGGCGGGGCGATCTGGTCGATGCATTTCATCGGGATGGCCGCCTATCACCTCGGCACCATGGGAATCGTCTACAACGTGCCCCTGACCGCCCTGTCGCTCGTCATCGCGGTCGCGGCGTCGGCGCTGGGAATCGGCATCGTGGGCACCAACCCGCGCAGTCTCGGCCGTGTCCTCGGCGGCGGAGTCACGGCGGGCCTCGGAATCGCCGCGATGCATTACACGGGGATGGCGGCGATGCAAACTGGATCCAGGATCACCTATGACCCGACGCGAGTCGTCCTGTCGATCGGAATCGCCATCGGGGCCGCGCTCGCCGCGCTCGTCATCGCCTTCCGCGTGCGTAGCCGGACCCATGTCGTGCTTGCCTCGGTGATTATGACGGCCGCGGTGTGCGGGATGCACTACACCGCGATGACAGCTGTGCGCGTCGAGCACATGGACGGCAGCGCGCCGATGACGGGCGCGGATCCCATCGCCATGAGCCTGGCGGTATGCGTCGTGACGTTCACCGTCCTCTCCACGGTGATCATCATGGCCCTCGGCGTTCTTTCAGACGAAGGCAACTTCAGTCTGAGGAAAGCCGCGGCGCGGACCGGCGGGACCACCGCTCATGCCGGCTGCGGGGGTGCTGGCGCGTCTTTCACCGAACGAGTGCCGCGGACCGTTGATGTCGACCCCGCCGGGCGCATCCCTCGCTCCGTGAGGTCTCAGCGTGACGATCGACCGCGATTGGGTGGAAGCTTCGTGACGCGTCCCCGTCACCGAATCTGACGGGCGTGGTTACCAGGCCGGCGATCATCCCCTGGCGAGCAGGGCCGGCCCCGGTGGCCGGCCCGCTACAGGGACACACGCAGGTCTTTCACTCCGGCCCGTTGGTCAGCGGCCGGTTCGAGGTCCGGCGCGGCCGGACCTCGCGGGCACCCGGTCGCCGTCGGCGTCGGCGAGGACGAACCCGATATCGGCGGACGGGTCGAGGCCGACGGTGTCGAGGATTCCACTGACGCGCCGTCCCCGCTGTTCGGCTCCGCGCCGTTCGACTCCCCACCACAGCTGGCGAGCGTGATCGTTAGGAACAGACTGGCCAGAACGGCTACCGCCCGTGTCCAGGGCATCCGTAACGACCACATGTGGATATGCATGGCACCCCCCGATGCCACGCCGTCCGGACCCCCGTTGATCACGGATGCGCCGCGTAGCGGAATCATAGCCGTGCCGTCATCCGTGACCGCGCGGGTTCAGTGGAATCCGTGGCGCGCGGATTCCCATCGACGGTGTCCCCAGGTGGTCGAAGGCGACGGCGCATCAGCGCGGCACCAACCAAGCCACCTCGTCAGCCCGGACCCAGCTTTGCCCCTGCCGTACGCCGCGTCACCAGGTCCTCAGCGTCGAGGCGTCGGCCTTCCTGGACCTGTGACCCCGCGACTGCTCGGTGCAGCGCCACCATCAGAAGCTGGTCGAGGAGACCCCAACACCGGATCTGCCCGACGACCTGGTGGAGCATATGGGCCGCGACGCGCTGCGTTCCTGATCTTCCCCTGAGCCGCTCGATGAGCGGGTCGATAGGCGATGATGTCAGGGGTTCCCCTGGTACCCAGCCGACCGGGATGGCAAGGTGGAGGAATCAGGGCTTTTGTCGGCTATGTGTAGATCCATGTGGGCGGAGGGAGCTCGTGCGCCGGACTGGAGGACGTCCCGGGGGAGAGGCCGCGCCGTTGCCGCGGCGGGTGGCCAAACCGGTGCCGCCCGCCCAGCATCCGGTGACGTTCCTGGATGACCCCGCATTGCTGGAGCGGGTCGCCGAGCGGCTGCGCGCGATCGACGACCGCCGCCTTGCCGGCCTCCGTCGGCTGAACTAGCCCACCCACCGGTCTCCAGCCCGCCCTGGAGCGCATCCGCCAGGTGGCGAGGCTCACGAAAGCCCAGCTGGCTCGTGGCGTGGCACCGGTCGCGCGAGCGGTCGGGGGTCGGCAGGATGTGGGTGATGAAGCATTCGGGCCGACCAGCGTGGGCCGGGTCCCCGGACGCGGTTGCGGGCGCGGCCAGGGACCGGGGCGCCTCGGGTCTCGCCGGGTCGCTGACGGACGTGCCGGGAATCGCCGTCGGGCACGCGCAGCGGGTCGGCGACGGGTGGCGGACCGGGGTGACCGTCGTGCTCGCGCCGCCGGCCGGGGCGGTCGGCGGGGTCGACGTCGCCGGCGGAGCACCGGGGACGCGGGAGACCGACCTGCTCGACCCCCGCAACGCCGTCGAGCTGGTACACGCCGTCGTGCTGACCGGGGGGAGCGCCTTCGGGCTGGCCGCCGCCGACGGCGTGATGCGCCGGCTCGCGGACGCGGGCATCGGCTTCCCGGTCGGGCCAGCGGGAGTGGTCCCGATCGTCCCGGGGGCGGTGATCTTCGACCTGGGTCGCGGTGGCGCCTCGCCGGCCTCGCACGCGGTACCCGGGCCGGAGCTGGGCGCGCTGGCCTACGACAACGCGACCGCCGGGCCCATGGCCCGTGGCACCGTCGGCGCCGGGACGGGCGCGGTCAGTGACGCCCTCGCGGGCGGGGTCGGCGGGGCGTCGACGGTGCTGGGCGACGGGACGATCGTGGCGGCGCTGGCCGTGGTCAACTCGGCGGGCTCCGCCGTCGACCCGCGCACCGGCCGTCTCTACGGCGACCTGGACGGCGAGCTTCCCCCGCCGGACCCCGCGCTGCTCGCCGCCTGGCTGGCCTCGGACCGAGCACCGAGGCCGTTCCCGCCCGACTTCGCCACGGCGGCCCGCGACTCCGACCCCCGCCACCCGAACCCGCCGTCCCCGAACTCCCCATCTCCGAGTTCGCCGTCTCCGCCCCCGTCGCCGCCGATCCCGGGCCTGCTCATGAACACCACGATCGGTGTCGTCGCGACCGACGCGGTGCTGACGAAGGCGCAGTGCTCGCGACTCGCCTCGAGCGCGCACGACGGGATGGCGCGGGCGATCCGCCCGGCGCACACGATGGTCGACGGCGACTCCGTCTTCGCCCTGGCCACCGGCGCCCGCCCGGCGGCCAACCTCAACGAGCTGCTGGTCGCCGCCGCGGACACCTTCGCCCGCGCCGTGGCCGACGCGCTCTACCAGGCCACCGGCCACCCCGACCTCCCGAGCTACCAGCACCTCCTGCTCGGCGGCCGCCACTCGGCGTAGGCCAGCTACTCCGGGCGCCAGCCAATGCGGGTGCCGGCCAAGGACGGGAGGCCGGGCTGTGCCCGAGGCCGCGGCGTCAGCCGAGCGCGGAGACCAGGCGATGGTCGCGAGCCACGGCGTCGTCCCCGGCCGGCGAGCCGGCGCGGGCGAGGATGGAGGCGAGGATCTCGCCGGCGCGGACGGCGACGTTGGACAGCAGGGTCGACGAGATGCCGTGGGTGTGCTCGGTCGCTCCCGTGATGTAGACGGCCGCGGTGGCGGGACCGGCGGCGACCAGGCGGTAGTCGCGGGTGAACAGCGGACGGCCCGCGTCGTCGACCCGGTACGCCTCGGCGGCCTCACCGAGCAGCGCCCGCGGCTCCCGCGGCCGGTAACCGGTGGCGAACACGACGACGTCGACGTCCAGGTCGCGTCGCTCGCCCGTCGGCAGGAACTCGACCGTCGCGCGCACGCCCTCGTCCAGCCGCTCCAGTTGGGCGAGCCGGGAGGCACGCACCAGGTGCAGGCGGCGCGGGCCGCGCACCTTCTCCTGGTAGACCCGCCGGTACAGGTCCTCGATGAGATCCATGTCGACGACGGAGTAGTTGGTCGAGCGGTGGTAGTCGGTGAGCATCCGGCGGACGTCCGGCGACGCCTCGAAGAAGTCGTCGACGGCGTCCGGGTCGAAGATCTGGTTGGCGAACGGGCTGTTGTCCGCCGGGCTGTAGCCGTAACGGGAGAAGACGGCGTGGACCTCGGCGGTGGGGAACGCCCGGTGCAGGTGATCGGTGACCTCCGCGCCGCTCTGGCCGGCACCGATGACCATGAACCGGCGGTGCCGCAGCGGCGGCAGGTCGGCGAGCCGGTCGAGCAGGTCGCGGTTGTGCCAGACCCGGTCATCCAGCGCGACGCCCGTGGGGAGCCGCGGCTCCAGCCCGAGCGCGACGACGACGTCGCGGGCGCGGCGGACGACGGTTCGGCCGTCGCCGTCCTGACTCACGACATCGACGTGGGTGATCTCGCCTTCCTCCACGACCGGGCGCAGGGCCGTCACGGTCTGGCCATACTCGACCAGATGGTCGAGCCGGCCGGCGGCCCACTCCAGGTAGTCGTGGAACTCGTGGCGCAACGGGAACATCGTCTTGTGGTTGATGAAGTCGACCAGCCGCCCGCAGCCGTGCAGGTAGGCCAGAAAGCTGAAGTCGCTCGTCGGATTGCGCAGCGTCACCAGGTCCTTGAGGTAGGAGACCTGCATCGTGGCGCCGTCGATGAGCATTCCGCGGTGCCAGCCGAACCGCTCCTGAGTCTCCAGGAAGACGGCGCGCCGATGGTTCCGCTCGTCGGCGCGCGCGTTGTGTTCCTCGATCGCGATCGCCAGGGCCAGGTTCGCCGGCCCGAACCCGACGCCGATGACGTCGTAGAGCTCCGATTCCGTCGTCTGCGTTGACTGCGGTACCGCGGGATGCGGTCGCCCTACCACGGGTGCCTCCGGTGGGATATGGGTGCGGGTGCACGATGGATCTTGCTTGTAAGCAAGGACCGGTACACGGGGATGTACTCCCTGGGTGAGGCGTCGGGCTGCTGGGCGGTGCCGCGGCGCGGCGGTGGAGCGGTGCTGCCGGGTCGGCGGGTGGGGCGGTGCCGCGAGCGGCGGTTGGTGCGACGGCACGCGGAGGCGGCGGCCTGGTGGCACCCGCGCGCTGGCGGCGGCGGTGCGCACGCGTCGGTCGGTCGGTTCGGTTCGGGTCGGTAGACGCATAGTGACCAGACCGGTGCATTTTGCGGTTCCTAAAGTTAGGCTAGCCTAAGCATCCGTTGATGTCATGTGGCAGCGCCTCGGGAGCGCGCCACTGCGTGCCGTCGTCGGGGCTCGTCGGTGGGTTGGGCTCGCGGCTCGTGGCGGACCTCCGATCGCTGTCCTGCCAGCCGGGCTCGCGGCTCCACCCGTGAGGCGGCGCGCCGACCTGATCGGCGAGGTTGTTGGTTGGTTAAGTTAGGTTTCCCTAATGTGCGCTTCGCCGCAAGGGCTGTCGACGTGGATGCTTGGTCGGGCGGGTAAGCCCGATGCGGGTGGTCACGTTCGGCTACCGGTGGTGGGGTGACGGGCGTTGAGGGTGCCGAAAGAGGTGGGCTCGCGACCGTGAGTGCCCGCCTCGCCGGCCGGCCGTGGTGGCACGTCTTCGGTCGGCCGTGCCGCGCTCGGTCGCGGCGCCGCTCCGGCCGGTGGCCGCGCGCTGTGGTCTTTCTGTCACCTTTCGATCGAATGGTCGACGAAAGGCGCGGACGTGACTACGTCTTGCGGTCGGGCGGTGGCCATATAGAGTTGGCCCTCGACCACGGAGCGATGTCGCGAGCGGGCTGGAGGTGGCGGTGAACCTCACCTGGTGCCGACTGGAGTGGGCGCCGACCGCGCCGGACCGGGGGAGGCTGACCGCTGTCCGGTGTCCCGCGGGCGCTCGCTCAGATGTCTTGAATATTACGTATTCGCGTGGTTACGGGCTGTTGCGCGATGAACCTCACCGTGACTGAGGGGCGGCCGTGAAGCATTGTTGGGGGGAACCGAATTCTGGATGGGTGAATCTGATGCATGCTGTGAGCGGCAACACTTCTTCTGCTCGGCGGAAGCCTCGGTTAGTAGCCGAGGCCCCGTCCGTTCCAAGCCAGCCGAGGCGGCTTCACCAGCCGCCCGCCGCGGCCGCGCCCGGCCGCCCCAGCTGGGTGGCCGTCCGCCTGCACGCGGCCCTCGCCAGCGCTGACCGCCCACTTCGGGCTCGGTCCCTCGCCTATGACCTCGGCCTCCCCGCCGCCGAGGTGACCGCCGAGCTGCGTCACATGCAGGATCTCGGCGTCGCGGCATCGCGCGACCGCCGCTGGACCATCACCGGGGCCGACCCCGCGACCGCCGACGAGCCGGCCACCGCCTCGGCGCGCAGGAGCGCCTGAACCGTACTCGGCCGACGAGTGTCGGGTTGTCCCGCCGTTTGCACCGGGTACGGACACTGTTTAGCCACCCGGCCCCTCGGTCGTGGTCATCGGCCCGGGAATTGTCAATTTCCCGACGGCCGGCCGTCGCGGTGTGAGCTGGTACACCGGGTGGTAAGGCGCACATCGGCGCTTTTGGACGGTCCAATTGGACGGCCGCGGCCGGGACAAATGGCGGCGCACCGTGGATCCGCCTTCCCGCCGGCCCGGACCCGTTCGCCGGCCCCGCGACCGACCGCCTGTCCCGCTGACGGGCCCCCGGCCACGCCGGCCGCCGGGGGGCGCGCGAGAGCCAACCATCCGGACCAGGGCGAGACCGGTCCCGCGCGTGCCGCCACCGGGCCATCGGCCGTGCCGCCCGTGGTCCGAACCGCCGGAAGGCAGCCACGCCGAGGCTGCGCATCTCCGGAACGCCCGTCAATCGCGCTACTCTCCGAAGCATGGGGGACACGTACAGAAATCGCGAGACGACCGGGCCGCAGGTGAACCTGCCCTGCGAGGCTTGCAGGGACTTCCAACGAGAGCGCGCACGCGGACTGGACCGCCAGGTCGTGCTGACCTGGCCGCCCGGCCGCCGACCGCAGGGCTGCACCTGCAAGCAGGTCCGGCGCGACCGCGACGGCTGAGGCTGCGCCGGCGCGCCTGGGTGTCGCGTCCGGGTCCTTGATGGCCACCGTCCCGTAACCCGCGGGGCCGCCTGGTGAAACGTCGATGGGCCGTAATGGCAGGTAGACGGGTACCACCGCGCGGCGCCGCTGCCTGCCGGTGACGCGCGGCCCGCCAGTACCGACCCCGCGTGGCGGCTGTTCGCCGCCGCGGCGTGGGCCGAGTAAGGGCGGGTCGCGCCAACGCTCCGGCCGAGGACTGGACGGCCCTGACCAGGGGCCGCGGAGGCGAGGACCTAGGTGACGACGACACCGGACTTTCCGCTGCTCGACATCGGCCGCTGGCGCGCGGGCACCGGCGACCAGCGCTACCGGTTCGCCTGCGAGCTGGATGTGGCGCTGCGCCAGTCCGGATTCCTGCTGGTCGGGGGGCACGGGATCAGCGCCGGGCTGCGGGCGGACATCCGCGCCGCCGCCGCGCGCTTCTTCGCCCTGCCGCCCGGGGCGAAGACCGCCTACGCGACGTCGGTCGGCGGGCGCGGCTGGATCCCGCCCGGCAGCGAGGCCAACGCCTACTACGGCCAGGTCGCCGACTCCACCCGCGCCGACCTCAAGGAGAGCCTGACCTTCGGGCGCGCCTTCTCCACGGGCGACGCGGATCTCGACCGGACGTGGTTTCCCGCAAACGTCTGGCCGGCCGAGAGCCCCGAGCTCAGGGCGCTGTGCGAGCGCTACACGGACGAGGTCCGCGCCCTCTACGACGACCTGCTGCGCGCCTGCGCCGTCGCGTTCGGCCTGCCCGAGCCGTGGTTCGCCGAGCGAGTGCGCGCCAGCCCGCACACCCTCAACATCAACCGCTACCCGGCGCGCTCGCAGACCGGGACCCCGCTCGACGGCCAGTTCCGGGTCGCCCCGCACACCGACTGGGGCGTTCTCACCATCCTCGACCGTCAGCCCGGCTACGGCGGCCTCCAGGTCGAGGATCGCGCCGGCCGCTGGATGGACGCCCCCTACGAGCCGGACGCGTTCACCGTCAACGTGGGCGACCTGCTGGCCCGCTGGACCGGCGACCGCTGGCGGTCCACCCGCCACCGGGTGCTCCCGCCGCCGGCCGAGGCGCCCGACGAGGAGCTGGTCTCCCTCATCGTGTTCCTCGAGGCCGACGTCGACACGGTCGTCGAGCCACTCGTCGCCGGCACGGCCTACGCCCCGATCGTCGCCGGCCACTACCTGCTCGAACGCGCGAACGCGGCCACCGTCGCCTGATCGCCGCCGCCACGGCCGCCGCCACGGCTGGCGCCTCGCGCCGCGGGCCGCCAAGCGAGCCGGCGCGAGTGGGTCAGTGGGGCAGGTTCTTGTCGGCGCAGATGGAGAGGGCGGCGCGGACGTCGGTGTAGATGGAGGTCGTCTCGGAGTTCAGCGCGTCCCGGTAGACCACAGCGAACGGCTGGGAGAGGTCGCCGTACTTCTTCTTGTCGGCGGTGGCGGCGGCGACACCGAGGTCACCGGCGGCCCGCAGCCGCCGCCAGTCGACGTCGACGGGATGGTTCAGGTTCGGCTTGGTCCGCGCGAGCGCCGAGCAGGCGGCCTTGGCGTCGTCGGGCGCGGAGCTCGCGGCCTTGTTCCCGCCACCGCAGCCGGCCAGCGTCACCGCGGCCGTGAGCGTCACGACGGCGAGGACGACCCGAACCGGCCAGGTGCTCGTGGGCATGCCGCCATCATCGACCATCGATCGCGTCCAGGACAGGAGCCGGGCGGTTTCGCCGGCGATCCCCGAGGCCGGGACTAGCCGGTCCCGCTCCGGCGGGCCCACAGGACGGTGCCGTCCTCGAGGCAGACGACGAGCTCACCGTTGTCACGCATCCAGAGGTAGACGTCGGACCCGTGGGTACCCGAGCTCCAGTACACGGTCGTCCCGTCGTCGCCGTAGAGCACGAGGTCGCCGTCGTCGCGCATCGCGGCGTAGGACGCGCTGGTTCCGCTGGTCCCTGACTGCCAGGTGGGGGTGACCGCGCCGGAGCCTTCGGAGTACACGACGAGGTTCCCGTCGGACTGCATGGCCGCGACGAACCGGCCGTTGCCCGACACCAGCCGCTGGCCCCGTTCCATCCGCTGGCCGGGCTGGAGGACGGCCTGTGCCGGGCCGGGCTGGCCGGCCTGCGAGGGCGGGAGCTGCGAGAGCGTGCCGCCCGCCGCCGGCCCCGGCGCCGTCTCCGTCTCGGCCAGCGGCGAGGACGTCGGCACCGCGCTGGCGGGCAGGCTGGCGCTGAGGGTGGTGCCAAGCGATGGCTCGCTTTGCGTGCTCGGCCCACGGCTGCGCGGTACCAGCATCAGGGTGAGGGCGACGACCACGAGGGCGGTGAACGCGGCCGGTATCCACCAGTGCGGCACCGCGCGGCGCGGCCCGGTACCTGGCTGCCTCCCGGCGGTGTCCGGCGCCAGCTGCCCCGCGGCGCCCGTCCCGTCGCCGGAGGCCCCGTCGCCGGAGGCCCCGGGCTCCCGGCCCGGCCGCGCCGGCTCCTGGCTCGGGTGCGGGGGCCGGTCGTCCGCGGCGGTGCCGCGCGCGGGTGCACTCCCGTTGGACCACATCGGCCGGCCGGCGAGGATGGCCGGTTGCGGTTGCGGTTGCGGTTGCGCGGCGTGGATGGCGGGCGCGTCGGCGACGAGGACGTCGTCGGAAGGGAACGGTGCCGGCGCCGGAACGGCGGGCGTGACGGGCAGGCCGAGCATGGCCTGTGTCTCACGGATCGCCGCGGCGAAGGCGGCTGCCGACGGCCACCGGATCTCCCGGTCGACGGCGAGGCCGCGGCGCAGCAGCGTGCGCAGCGGCCCCGACAGGCCCAGGTCGGCGTCGCTGGGCAGGCCGTAGCCGACCCGCTCGATGAAGGCGCCCGTGCCCTCCCCGGGCAGCTGCTCGAACGGCGGTGCGCCCGTCAGCATCTCGAACAGCGTCGCGGCGAGGCTCCACACCTCCGACCGCGGCGAGAACCGGCCATGGAAGAGCACCTCCGGCGCCGCGTAGGCCTGGGTGAAGCCCTTGACGGTGACGGACGAGCGGCCCGACGCCACCCAGACGGAGACGCCGAAGTCGCTGAGCAGAGGATGCCCGTCGCCGGTGAGCAGGATGTTCCCCGGCTTCACGTCACAGTGCAGGACCGGCGGGGTGAGCTCGTGTGCCCAGGCGAGCGTGTCGGCGAGGAGGGCGCCGATCCGCAGGGCCTCGGCCCGGGCGAGCGGCCCGTCGCGGCGCAGCGCCCTGGACAGGGTGCCGCCCGCGACGAACTGCATGCACAGCCAGGGACGGCCGCCGGGAGTGAGCCCGGCGCTGTGGACGGAGACGACACCCGGGTGGGCTGAGAGGCGGCCCAGCGTCGCGCACTCGAGACGGAACGCGGCGAGCGCCGCCGGGTCGTCCGTGAGCGGCCCGGTGAACAGCTTCAGCGCGACGGTGCGGCTCAGCGCCTCGTCGTACGCCCGGTACACCTGCCCGGCCGACCCGGACCCGACGGGCACCAACTGGCGGAAGTTGGGCGGGAGGTCGTGGTCGGACCTGTAGCCCGCCGAACCGCCCGTCATTCCCGTCCCCCGCACCGCTGGTACCCAGCTCCTGTCAAGCCTACCGAGATCGGGATTAAACGACCGGTAAAGGCGGCGGTGTGGACCGCCGGGGCGGCGGCGCGCCGCTGGCAAGGCCACCACGGTAGGCGTCCCGCCCAGCCGGCTCGACGGGAGGGGACACGTTCGGACGCCGCACGCCCGGCGGGGACCCCGTCGCCCGACCGGACCGCAGGCGGACTGACCCCGCCGTCAGCGGCCGTGCCCGGCGCCGTCTTCATGATCAGATCAGGCGTGGCGGGTGAGGAAGTCGACGAGGTGGCGGGTGAAGACGGGGCGGGTGCGGCGTTCGAGGTGGATGCGGTGGCCGGCGCCGGTCAGGTGGACGACCTCGACCGACGGGTGGTCCTCAGTCAGCTGCTTGGTGTGGGCGGTGGTGAACGCGGCGCCGAGCGCCTCATCGGCGGCGAGCAGGAAGACCGGCACGGGCATGGGCGAGGACGTGTCGAGCGCGGCCAGCATGGAGCCGTCGAGGACCGCGTCGATCACCCGCACGTCGAGGTGCTTGAGGTTGAAGGCGGTCGCCTCGATCGCGTCGGCGGTGTAGGCGGCGCCCATCGCCGGCGTGGGCGGCGGGCCGAACGAGGTCCTGGCCACCCGCTTCGCGATCTCGTCGATGGACAGCCCCTCGCGCTGCCACTGGTCGGCGGCGGACCGCATCCCCGCGAAGACGGCCCCGGCCGGCGAGCCGGCGGTGTCGGCGCGGGACCCGGCGAACAGCGGCGGGTCCTCCAGGAAGAGCGCGGTGGCGAGGTCGGGGTGGCGCTGGGCCACGGACCAGGCGACAGCTCCGCCGAGCGAGTGCCCCACCAACGTCGCCGCGCCGCCGACGACGTCCCGCAGCACCGCGGCGACGTCGTCGGCGAAGTAGGGGAGCAGGTAGGTGCCGGGAGCGCGGTCGGAGCGGCCATGCCCGCGGAAGTCGATCTTGACGACCCGGCGTCCGGCCGTGACCGCCGGCGGCAGCCAGTCCCACACGGTGCCGCTCGCGGCCACGCCGTGCAGGAACACGACCGGCCGGCCGTCAGCGGGCCCCGCGAGGTCGACGTAGACGCCGATCCCGCCCCGGTCGACCCGCATGATTGCCCGTCTGTCTGCCACCACCGTCGCCTCCGTCCTCGAGCAGCGCCGGTCATTTCACGCTAGACCGCGGAGGCTCTCGGCGCCGCCGTTGCTGAACGTTCATTCAGTAGATCGCGCTGTCTCGTCCCTGTCGATCGTTACGCCGGTCGAGGGCCGGCCTGCGCCCGCTGGGCGGCGGGAATCCCGGATGCGCCATGGCGCGGACAGGCCCGCGACGCAGGTCAGGAGGTGGACTGGGCGCGGCCGCGGGCGGTGACCGCGGCCCGCCTGGACGCGACGTCGCGCGTTCCCGGCACCCACGTCTCGGCCAGCACACCTTCGAGCAGATGCGCCTCGGTGAGGGTGGCCGTGTCGGCCAGCTGGCGATAGTGCCGCAGCAGCCGGCGCACGCCGCGCTGGTCGTTGCTGACGATGTCGGCGGCCAGGCGCCGGGCGAACGGCAGCAGCTCCTCGTGCGGCACGACGTGGTTGACGAGACCGAGGTCCCTGGCCTCCTCGGCCGTGACGAAGTTGCCGGTCAGCGACATCTCGATCGCCCGGCGCAGGCCGACGGACTGGGCGAGCAGCACGGTGAGGCCGCCACCGGGCATGATCCCGACCCGGGCGTGGGTGTCGGCGAACCGGGCGCGTTCCGACGCGACCAGGAACGTGCACTGCAGGGCGACCTCGAGGCCACCGGTGACCGCGACGCCGTTGATGGCCCCGATCACGGGCTTCGAGATGACGGGCAGGAACCGGAAGAGGCCGTCCTCGCCGCGCGTGGGGCCGGAGTCCGCGGGCCGTTGCTCGGCCGAGGGCGCGGTCTCGCCCGAGATCTCCTTGAGATCGACGCCCGCGCAGAAGGCCGGGTCCGCGCCGGTGATGATCACCGCGTCGACGCCCGGATCGTCCTCGGCGGCGCCCACGGCGTCCCAGAGCGCGTACGTCACCGCGCGGCTGAGCGCGTTGCGCGCCTTGGGACGGTTCAGCGTCACGGTCGCGACGCGGTCCGCCACCTCGTAGCGGACGACGGGCTCGGAATCGGTCACGGCCACCTCGCGCAGAGACGGAACGACAGACCCGCGCCCGGGTGGACGCGGGTGGCTCAGGCCCGGTCCGGTGCCAGCACCGGTGTCGGTGCTTCGACGAGGCGGGCCCGCAGCGCGGTCACGACCTCGGCGGTCACGCCCGCCTCGGCCTCCAGGTAGGCGATGACCGAGCCATGTTGCGCGCGCAGGGTATCCAGCGTCACCGCCATGGCGTGGCGGGGGGCGCCGAACACGGCGTCGTAGTGCGCCAGGTCGATGCCCGCGGCGTCGAGCTTGACCTGGAGCTTCGCCAGCTGGCTCGCGGTGAAGTGGGTGGCGCTGAGCTCGTAGTCGTCGAGGATCGTCGCCTCGTCGACGCCGAGCGCCGAGAGCAGCAGCGCCGCGCTCATGCCCGTGCGGTCCTTGCCCGCGTGACAGTGGAACAGGGCCGGCGAGCCGTCCTGGTCGGCGAGCTTCGTGAGGAAGCTGCCGAACGTCGACGCGGCGGTCTCGGCCATGGTGACGTAGGTGCGCGTCAGGAAGTCCGGCGGGACGTCACCCAACCGGCCCGCGACCAGCAGGTCGGCCAGGTCCTGGTTGCGGGACGCGGTGCCGCCGATCGGCAGCGCCTCGTGCCGGATCCCGACGGGCAGCAAGGAGGGAGACTTGACCTGCTCGGCCTCGGTGCGGAAGTCGTAGACGACGCGCAGTCCGAGTCGCTCCAGCGTCGCCACGTCCTCGGTGGTGAGCCGGTGCAGCCCCGCCGACCGGTATACCTGGCCCCATCGCACCCGGCCGCCGTCGAGAGTCGGGTAACCCCCGAGATCGCGGATGTTCACCGCTCCCTGGAGCGCCACGACCCGGGTTGGGACGCCGACGGGCCCCGCCCCGTTGACCTCACCCGGCAAGGGAACTGCATTCTCTTTCATCGGAACGTCATTCTGACGCAACACCCGGCGAGCGCGCAACCGCCCGGGCGTCCCATCGTCCCGCGGGCGTCCCGTCGTCCCGCCGTCCAGAATGTCGACGAGCGTCAGGAACGGCACCTCCGGCAGGCTGTTTCCGGTCGGCAGGGGCATGACCGGGCATGACCGGAGGCGCCAGCTAGATCGGCGGGTGGGAGGACAGAGCGGTGACCGAGCTGACCCAGGACGAGCTGGACATGATCGCGGTCGTGCGGCAGTTCGTCGACGAGCGGGTCAGACCGGACGTACGCCGCTTCGAGGCGACCGACACCTATCCGCACGACTTCATCGAACAGATGAAGAAGCTCGGCTTCTTCGGCCTGCTCGTGCCGGCCGAGCACGGCGGAGTGGACATCTCGATGGCGGCGTTCGCCCGGGTGACCGAGGAGCTGGCTCGCGGCTGGATGAGCCTCGCCGGCGCCGTCGGCGGCCATTCCGTCATCACGTACCTCGTCAGGACGTTCGGGACCGACGAGCAGAGGTTGCGTTACCTGCCGCGGATGGCGACCGGCGAGATCCGCGCGACGATGGCGCTCACCGAGCCGGCCGGTGGCTCGGACCTGCAGGGGATGAAGACCCACGCCGCCCGGGACGGCGACGCCTGGGTGGTCGACGGCGCCAAGACCTGGATCTCCAACGCCGCCCATTCCGGCCTCATCGGCCTGCTCTGCCGTACCGACCGGGACGCGAGACCGGCCCACCGGGGGATCAGCGTCCTGCTCGTCGAGCCAGGCCCCGGTCTGGAGATCTCCGGGAAGATCCCGAAACTCGGCTACAAGGGCGTCGAGGCGTGCACGCTCTCCTTCGACGCGATGCGAGTCCCGGCGGACGCCGTGCTCGGCGGCCCACCGAACAGGGGCTGGGCGCAGATGATGCGTGGCCTGGAGGTCGGGCGCATCCAGGTCGCCGCCCGCGCCCTCGGCGTCGGCCAGGCGGCGCTGGAGGCGGCCGTCTCCTACGCCCAGCAGCGCGAGACGTTCGGGCAGCCGATCTGGAAGCACCAGAGCGTGGGCAACCTGATCGCCGACATGGCGACCCAGCTGCGGGCCGCCCGCCTGCTGACCCTCGATGCCGCGGCGCGGTTCGACTCCGGGAAGCGGTCCGACCTGGAGGCGGGGATGGCGAAGCTGTTCGCCTCCGAGACGGCGATGAAGGTAGCGCTCGACGCCATGCGGGTGCACGGTGGTTACGGCTACTCCCAGGAGTTCGACGTCGAGCGCTACTTCCGCGACGCCCCGCTGATGATCCTCGGCGAGGGCACGAACGAGATCCAGCGGGGCGTCATCGCCGCGCAGGTCATCGCCCGTGCCTCCGCCGGAGAGCTCTACTGACCGGTCCTATGGGTGACCGGGTCCACGGATTGACCGCGGCTACCGGTTGATCGTGGCTACCTGTTGACCGTGGACATGTCGGCGTAGCGGTCGCCCTGGACGGCGTCGCCGGCCGTGGCGAGCTCGGCCAGGTCCTCCGGGGTGAGCTCGACGGCGGACGCCGCCACGTTCTCCTCCAGGTAACGGCGCCGCTTCGTCCCCGGGATGGGGACCATGTCGGTGCCCTGGGCGAGCACCCAGGCGAGCGCGACCTGGGCCGGGGTGGCGCCGTGCGCCGCGGCGATCCGCTCGACCTTCGCGACCACGGCGAGGTTCGCGGCGAGGTTGTCACCGGTCAGCCGGGGCATGTTCGCGCGGAAGTCGTCGGCGGCGATGTCGGCCGCCTTGCGGAAGGTGCCCGTCAGGAAGCCACGGCCGAGCGGGCTGTAGGGCACGAAGCCGATCCCGAGCTCGCGGGTCGTCGGCAGGATCTCCGCCTCCGGCTCACGGGACCAGATCGAGTACTCCGTCTGCAGCGCGGTGATCGGGTGCACCGCGTGCGCCCGGCGGATCGTCGCGGGCGCCGCCTCGGACAGCCCCAGGTAACGGACCTTGCCGGCGGCGACCAGCTCGGCCATCGCGCCGACGGTCTCCTCGATCGGCACCTTCGGGTCGACCCGGTGCTGGTAGTAGAGGTCGATGTGGTCGATCCCGAGCCGGCGCAGGGACCCGTCGCAGGCCGACCTGACGTACTCCGGCCTGCCGTTGACGGGGCGCGCCAGCGGGTTCTCGGCGTCGTAGACGATGCCGAACTTCGTCGCCACGACCACCTCGTCGCGGCGGCCTGCGATCGCCTGGCCGACGAGCCGCTCGTTGGTGTGTGGGCCGTACATGTCGGCGGTGTCGAGGAACGTCACGCCCAGGTCGAGCGCGCGGTGGATGGTGACAATGGACTCGTCGTCGTCTCGTCCGCTGTAGAAGGCGGACATCCCCATGCAGCCGAGGCCCTGGGCCGAGACGACCAGCCCCTGGCCGCCCAGCGGGACCTGGGCCAGCGTCGGCGTGGTCGACGCGGATGGCGGTGTCGATGACATCAGGTGAGCGTCCTCTCCGTTTTGAGCTCGCTCTTGCTCGCATACATCTCGATCTTGGTGTCGATGGCCTCGAGGTGGCGGCTGACCTCGGCCAGCCGCTCGGCGACCCGGCGGCGGTGCCCGGCGAGCAGTTCCAGGCGCCGGGCCTCGTTGCCGTCCCCTGCCCGGACCAGGGCCGCGTACTCGGCGATCTGGCGGATCGGCATCCCGGTGCGCCGCAGCGCCGTCAGCGTGCCGATCCAGCGCAGGTCGTCGACCGAATAGCGCCGGTGGCTCGATGACGCCCGGGCCACCCGGTCGCGCATCAGCCCGGCCCGTTCGTAGTAGCGCAGCGTGTGCGCGGTCACGCCGCTGACCCGGGCCGCCTCGGTGATGCTCAGCCCGGGACCGATCCGCGCGTCGACCAGGGCGCAGGACGAGGTGCCGGCGTCCGGGCGGTCCGCGTCGCTCCGGACGCCGCCGCCGCCGACGGCGGCGCGGAGCTCGGGCAGCTCGGGCAGCTCGGGCAGCTCGGGCAGCTCGGTCAGCGCGGATAGCTCGGGCAGCCTCGGTGCGGTGCGACCATCGACCATGCCTCGACGCTAGAACTTCGAGCGTGCTCCAAGTCAAACGTCGACCGCCAAACGTCGACCGCCGCCGTCGACCGCCGTGCCCCGACCACCAGGCCGGCCGCCGGCCGCGGGCTGCCCGTAGCGCGTCAGTCGGTGGGCCGGGCGCGGACCTCGGCGGCGAGGTGGGCCAGCTCCGCGGTCAGCGCCTCCCAGGGAAACCGCGGGCCGCTGGCCACCGCTTCGTCTCTTCCGGCCGCTTCGTCTCTCGTGGCGGTTTCGCCCGGCCGGACCGGGGCGAAGTCGTCCTCGTCGAACAGGACGCGCACGCCCCAGGAACGCAGCGCGGCGAGGCTCGCGGCGAAGGCGGGGTGCCGCGCGAGGTCCCGGTTGGGAAACGGCGCCAGCAGGATCGGTCTGCCGGCGCCGAGGCCCTCGTTGACCAGTCCGAGGACGAGGGTGTCGGAGATGCCGGCGGCGAGCTTGTTCACCGTGTTGAAGGTCGCCGGCGCCACGACGAACGCGTCCGGGGGCGGAAGCACGTCCGGCTCCTCGGGGCGCTTGTATTCGGAGCGCACCGGGTGCCCCGTCAGCTCGGTCAGGCGCGCCACGTCCAGGAACCTCGTCCCGGACGGCGTCGCGATCACGCACACGTCCCAGCCGGCGGCGAGTGACCGCTCGACGAACGGCTCGACCGCGTGCGCCGGCTGCCCACCGCAGACGAGGACGTAAAGCACCCCGAGCTCAACTCTGGCCATGCTCCGATGTCCTACCAGGTCCGCCCGAGTGCCGCGGCCGGACCACACCCGTATATCTATCCGATATGGGCGGGAAGCCCTTACCTGGCAGGCTGCCCCGAGACCGGGGTAGGCCCGGGATCCGCCCGGAGCTCGCACCGCATTTACCTTTGGTATTCACTTGGCGACAGCGGGCATACCTGGCGGACAGTAGTCCACCGGGTGTTGCTCCGCTATGAGGGCTTCACGCTGATCCGCTGGTAGGCCGTATCCGGCCTACCAGGCGGAACGTCGCTCCTGAGGCCCGGATAGGGTCATCGATCTGTAGCCGTGCCCGGTCGAGGCACGTCACCAGGAAGGGGCTCGTGGGCTCTGGTGCAAGGTTCAGGAGTAAGCGGCATGCTCGACGACTTGACTCCCACGCACCGCGCGGTGGAGATGGAGGACCTGCCCGCCCTTCGAGACCTCCTGGACGCCGGCGCCGACATTCACGAGGAACGCGACGGGCTTACGCTCCTGCACCGCGCGATAGACAT
This sequence comes from Pseudofrankia saprophytica, assembly GCF_000235425.2. Classification (NCBI taxonomy): domain Bacteria; kingdom Bacillati; phylum Actinomycetota; class Actinomycetes; order Frankiales; family Frankiaceae; genus Pseudofrankia; species Pseudofrankia saprophytica. The sequence goes on along the minus strand of NZ_KI912266.1, from coordinate 6,110,951 downwards.
GGAGTTGGACGCGCACTCGTTGACCGGTGAACCACTTCATGTCGACATGACGGCGTACCTTCTTGCCCGCGGGGCTGACCCACGCCGGCGGGCCGAGGGCGGAAGCGGCGTGTCCGCGCGGCATATGGCCGTGGCCAGCGGCCACTGGCTGGCGACCTGCCTCATCGACGAGTGGATCCGCACCCACCCCGGCTCCGCCGACTGACCGGCTCGGCGCGGACGTCAGCCGAGGTAGGGGCGGTCGGCGCGCAGCTCGCGGCGGGCGATGGTGCGGCGGTGGACCGCGTCCGGGCCGTCGACGATGCGCAGGGCGCGCGCCGAGGCGTAGAAATGGGCCAGCGGGGTGTCGTCGCTGACGCCGGCGGCGCCATGGACCTCGATCGCCCGGTCGATGACCGCGGTCGCCACCGCCGGCGCGGCGACCTTGATCCCGGAGATCTCCGTGGCGGCACCCCGGGCGCCGTGCCGGTCGATCAGCCAGGCCGTCTTGAGCACGTACAGCCGCACCTGGTCGATCTCGATCCGCGACTGGGCGATCAGGTCCCGGACCACGCCCTGGTCGGAGAGCGGCCCGCCGAACGCCGTCCTGCTCTTGGCCCGCTCGACCATCAGCGCGAGCGCCCGTTCGGCCATCCCGATCGCCCGCATCGCGTGGTGGATGCGCCCGGGGCCGAGACGCGCCTGCGAGATCGCGAACCCCCGGCCCTCGCCCGAGAGCAGGTTCGAGGCCGGCACCCGGACATCCTCGAACACGATCTCGGAATGGCCATGCTGGTCCTGGAAGCCGAACACAGGCAGGTGGCGCACGACGGTGACCCCCGGGGTGGCCAGCGGCACCAGGATCATCGACTGCCGTCGGTGCGGGTCGGCGTCCGGATCGGTCTGGCCCATCACGATGAGGATTTCGCATCGTTCGTCCGCGACCCCGGTAATGAACCACTTGCGTCCGTTGATGACGTACTCGTCGCCGTTGCGGAGGATCGACGTCCGGATATTCGTCGCGTCCGACGACGCGACGGCGGGCTCGGTCATCGCGAATGCCGACCGGATCCGCCCCTCCTTCAGCGGCTCCAGCCACCGGTCCTTCTGCTCGGGCGTGCCGAAAAGCTCCAGGGTCTCCATGTTGCCGGTATCGGGTGCCTGGCAGTTGATCGCCTCCGGGGCGATTACCGGCGACCAGCCGGAGATCTCCGCCACCGACGCGTAGTCCACGTTCGACAGGCCCGACCACGCTGGCAGGAAGAGGTTCCACAGGCCGCGTTTGCGCGCCGACGCCTTCAGGTCCTCCATCACCGGCGGGTATGCGTGCTCACCATGCTCACGCAGCCAGGCGTGCCACACCGGCTCGGCCGGGAACACCTCCGCCCGCATGAAGTCCCACATCCGCTCGCAGGCGTCGTGCGCCTGGGCCGACAGCTCGAAGTCCATGGCCGTCTCCCGTCCTTCCCAGCAGTCGAACCTTCTCGGCGGTCGAACCTTTCTCGGCGGTTCAGGCGTCGCCCTCCCGGGCGACCGGTGCGGGCCCTCCCGGGATGATCGCCGCATCGGCGCGCAGGTTCATCCTTTCCAGCGGTCGAGGCCGTCCCGGGCGATCCGTTCGGGCGCGTCGGACAGGTCGCCGAAGTCCTGGCCGGCCATCACGCCGGCGGCCACCCGGGCGGCGACACCCTGCGCGATCGCGGCGAACTTGAAGTGAGCGAAGGCGAGGTAGGCGCCGAGGTCCGCCAGGTCCGCGCCGCTGCGGGACGCGTAGCGCTCGACGAGGGCGGCCCGGCCCGGGAAGCCAGGTTTTGCGACGACCGCCGGGATCAGCAGCGGTGACTGTTCCCCGGGCTCAGTCCAGTAGAAGAGGAGCATCCCCAGGTCGGCCAGCGGGTCGCCGAGCGTGGAGAGCTCCCAGTCCAGCACCGCGCTGATCGTGCTCGGGTCCGCGGGGTGCATGAGCACGTTGTCGAGGCGGTAGTCGCCGTGCACGATGGACGGGCGGGTGGGCTCGGCGAACGGGTGCGCCGCCAGCCGGCGTCCGAGCTCGTCCATCACCGGCACGTCGCGGGTCTTCGCGGCCTCCCACTGGCGCGTCCAGGTCCGCACCTGCCTGGCCATGAACCCGGAGTGCCGCCCGTAGTCGCCCAGCCCGACCGCGATCGGGTCGACCGCGTGCAGTGCCGCGAGCGTGTCGACCAGCGCGTTCGCGATCGCCGCCCTGCTGGTGTCGTCCTCGGCGTAACCGGGCGGGAGCACGTCGCGGATCGCGTGCCCCTCGACCTTCTCCATCACGTAGAACGGCACGCCCAGCGGGCCGGACTCGTCGCGGACGAGCAGGACGCGCGCGACCGGGACGTCCGTGCCGGCGAGTGCGGCCTGCACCCGCGCCTCCCGGCCCATGTCGTGCGCGCCCCGCAGGATGTGCCCCGACGGGGGCCGCCGTAGCACGACCGACCCCGCCGGGCTCACCAGTTCGAACGTCAGGTTCGACTTCCCGCCCGCGATCAGCCGGGGCTCGATCGTGCGCCACCTGTCGTCGCCCACCGTCTCGGCCAGTAACGGACCGACCTGATCCGGACGGGTCAGACCGTCGAACTCACCCACGTTTCCGCCTCTCCAAGCCAGGTATCCGGTGCCGCCGCAGGTGGCCCGGATCCGCCCGCGTCGTCCACCGTGGCCATCGCCGTGGCCACTTCAAGATCCACTTGTGTCGTCGCTCGCCGTCACCAGGTCGGCGCTGGCGATGGGTGAGCTCCGCGACAGGCGGCACCGGTCAGAACGAGGCGACGGTTTCCAATTGTTGTCGACTGTCGGCGGACGTGTACTCGTCAGTGTGACAACGGCCCGGCCCAGGAGGCGACCATGGCTGCCCGCGGCGACGGCAAGATCGAACGAGTTGTGTCCGGGCTCGTCGGGCGGGCCGTCGGGCGGGCCGGGAGGCTGCGCGCTCTGCTCGAGGCCGGCGTCGTTCCTGACCTGTCAAGCGGCTCGTCGGCCGGAGCGGCGACGCCCCGGGCGGCGACGCCCCGATCATCCCGCCGCGCCGCGCCGGCCGCCCCCATGGGGCCGCGGTCCCGCCGCACGCTGGAGCTTCTCGCGGTCTGCGCCGCCAGCCTCGTTCCGTGGACGATCCTTCTCGCCGTGACGCTGCCGGCGAACCGTGAGGTCCACCAGTGGCGTGCCGCGTGGGTGGGCTTCGACGCGATGCTCATCGCGGCGATGGCGGCCACGGCCGTGCTCGGCTGGCGACGCCACCGTGCTGTTTTCCTGACCGGGCCGGCCACCGCTGTCCTGCTCATCTGTGACGCCTGGTTCGACATCTCGTTTGATGTCGGCACATCCGATGTCTGGGTGTCGGCCGCGCTCGCAGGTTTCGTCGAGCTTCCCCTGGCCGCCTTCCTCATCTACCGCGGCTACCGGCTGCTTCCATCGCTGCCGCGGTCGGAACAAGGCCCGATTCGGGCCGATCCCGAGCCGCCCCGACCACCAGCTGGTCCGCAAGCCCTGACCGCCACCGCCACCGGTACCGGTACCGCGCTGACGGGGCCGCGCCGATCAGGAGAACCCGCGCCGATCAGGATCGGCGTCATCCTGGGTTCGGAGCGGCCACGGCGGGTCGGCGAGCAGGTGGCGACCTGGGTCTGCGGGGTGGCCTCGCGCCGCGATGACGCCGAGTTCGAACTGGTCGACCCTGGCGACTACCCGCCGCCTGCGCCGGCCGCGGCGCCGCCGTCATCGGCCGGCCCTTGCCAGCACGACCGCGCGTCGGCGTGGGCGGCCAAGATCGCGTCTTTCGACGGTTTTGTCATGGTCGCCTCGGGCAGCGGTCGCGGCACCTCCAGAATGTTCGAGGGCGCGATCGACCGCCTGGATATCGATCGCGTGCATACGGAATGGAGCAACAAGGCCGTCGGGTTCGTGTCGTATGGCGATGTGGACGTCCAGGCCGTCGAACGGCTGCGGCTGATCGCCGGTGAGCTGATGATGGCCGATGTCCGTGAGCGGGTCGTGCTGTCGTCGACGGTCGATGTCGGGCGCTCCGCCGCCTTCGAACCCTCCGCCGCGTTTGAACCCTCCGTCGGCTTCGAGGCCAGCGACGAGGACCTGGCCGCTCTGCGCACGATGCTCGACCAGGTCGTCGCCTGGAGTTCCGCCCTCGCCTCGCTCCGCTCCGTCGCCTCCGCCGCCGCCTGACGGGCCGTCCGCCCGCGGCTCGTTCAGGAGCCGACGGGTGGTTCCAGCTCCTGGCGCAGCGACCAGTAGAGACTCTCCAGACCCCGGTTGGTCTCGCCGGTCCACGACGGGCTTGCCTGTTCGGCGAAGAGAAAGGCGCCGTACTCGCCGGTCACCGCGACGTGATCGCCGGCTGCCGCGTAGGCACGCATCCGCAGCGCGAACAGGTCGGGATGCGCGGGATGGACGGCGAGACCACGCTGTGTGGCGGCCAGGGCGGCGTCGGGATTGCCGGACCGCAGGTGTTGCTCACCCAGAAGGAGCGCGGCCCGCACGACCTTGTGGCGGCGGACGGCGTCGGCATCCGCCGCGACGGTGGGTGGCGATGGGGGAGGGGTGGCCGGCCGCAGCACCTCCACCGAGATCGGCCCGCCGTCCGGGTAAGGGCCGTCGGAGCCGGCCACCGAGATCGTGTCCGCTGCCTCCTCCTCCCGACGGCGGCGCCGGGAGGAGGAGACCGAGGCGACGGACGCGGCGCCGAGCAGGCCGCCGGCGACCACCCACGTCTCGGTCTGCCATTTCGGGACGTCCGGCGCGCTCCGTCCAGGCCCGGCGCGCCCCGTCGTCCCGTCGCTTCCCGGCCGGCTGTTGGCCGGCGTGCCGGTTCCGGCGCTCTGGCGTCCGCCGTCCGCCCCGGGTGAGGGCGCACCAGGACCGGCCGGCGAGGCGCTCGCCGTCGCCTGCCCGGGAGCCGGAGGGCCGGCG